>CAUQMN010000144.1:0-4433 GCA_963518765.1 uncultured Campylobacter sp. | reverse complement strand
TCTCTAGGCTGATGCCAAGCTCGCTAAGCTCTTTTAGATACTTCTCACAAGTGCTTAAATTTTCCTTCAAGCTCTCTTCGCTAAGATCAAGCATATGCGAACTAAAAAGCGGCACGCCGTGAGCTTTTTTGTATTCGCGGCTAAATTTAACCAGCTCGTCGATCCAAGGCAGTAGCTTTCTAGCTGCGTGATCGGTGTGTAGGATCACGGGCACGCCGTAAGCCTTAGCTAGCAGGTGCACGTGCTGCGCGCCCGCTACCGCACCTAGTACGTCGGCATTTCCGCAAGCTTTGCCGGCGTAAAAGCCAGCTCCGCCGTTACTAAACTGGATGATAACGGGTGAGTTAGCCGTTTTTGCCGCCTCTAAAACGGCATTTACCGAGTCGCTTCCGACCACGTTTACCGCAGGCAAGGCAAAACCCTGCTCTTTTGCGTATTTATACAGCCTAGTTACGTCATCGCCGCTTAAAACGCCGGCTTTTACTACGTCTAAAACACCCATTTTACCGACCTTATTTATATTCTACTTTAGCTTTAGCGCGAAGCTCGTCGCCTCTTTTTTTGATGTCGTTTCTAAATTTCTCCATCTTTATGCTACCTTCGATCTGAGGTTTTACCTCGTTTAGGCTAACGGTACCGGCAGCCTTGCTATCCTCTTTTAGGATTACGTGGTAGCCAAAATTCGATTTAACAGGTTTTTGAGTTACTTCGCCTTTTTTAAGCGCAAATGCGGCGTCTGCGAAAGGTTTTACCATTTGAGACTGCTCGAACCATCCTAGCTCGCCGCCGTTTGCCGCAGAGCCTTGGTCTATCGATTTAGATTTTGCTAACTCTTCGAATTTTTTAACTAGCTCGTCGCCTTTTAGTCCTTTTAGCGCGGCTATTACGTCGTTTGCGTCTTTTTCGGCAGCTACTAGGATATGTTTAGCTTTTGCGCGCGCAGGCATTGCGAATTCGGCTTTGTTTTTATTATAAAAGTCGCTGATTTCGCTATCGCTTACTTTTATATTGTCGAAAATTCTCTTCATCCAAAGATCAAGCGCAAGATTGTTTTTTAGCTCTTCAAGAGCGGCTTTGTATTCGTCGGTCTTATCTAGTCCGCTCTTTTTAGCCTCGTCTAGAAGTAGTTTTCTGTTGATTGTTTCGTCGATCACTTTTCTTTGCGTGTCTTTAGGTAGTTGCTCAAGAGTAACGCCCGGCATAGCAGCAAGCGTGAAAGCTACGTCCTTATCGGTTATGCTAGAACCGTTTACGGTGGCGTATTCCGCCGCGTTTAGGCTTAAAGCCGCAGCCAAACTAAGAGATGCGAATAAAATTTTATTCATCTTTGTTCCTTAAATTTAGATTTTTGCGAGGGTGATTATAGCAGGAAAGTCATTAAATATAAGTTATAATTCATCGAAAATTTAAATAAAAACGGCTAAAATCGGCGCTATGAGAACGAAAAAAGATATAAACTCTATCAAAAATTTATTTTTAGAAAATTTTAAAGACGCCGGCAGCGAGCTTAGATTTCGCAACCTCTACGAGCTGCTCGTGTGCGTGATGCTAAGCGCGCAGTGTACCGATAAGCGCGTAAATTTGATCACGCCTTCGCTTTTTGAGGCATACCCGGACGTCGCGAGCCTAGCGCAGGCAAATCTAGCCAGCGTAAAAGCGCTCATAAGCTCCTGTAGCTTTTTTAACAACAAGGCCGAAAATTTGATCAAAATGGCAAAGAGCGTGATGAGCGAATTTGGCGGCGAGATACCGACGACCGAAAAAGAACTGATGAGCCTAGCGGGCGTGGGTCAAAAGACTGCTCACGTCGTGCTGATCGAGCATTTTGGATCAAATTTGATGGCCGTGGATACTCACGTTTTTCGCGTGGCGCATAGGCTTGGCCTTAGTAAGGACAAGACGCCCGAAGCCGTCGAGCTTGATCTAACTAAAGCCTTTAAAACGCAGCTAAATACGCTTCATCAAGCAATGGTGCTTTTTGGCCGCTACACCTGTAAGGCGGTAAAACCAAACTGCAAAGAGTGCTTTTTAAACGAGCTGTGCAGCAGTAAGGATAAGAATTTTTCGTAAAATTTTAACTCAAGAACGCGGGCTTAAATTTAGAGCTGAAATTTGGAAAAATTGGATTTCTAACGCTTGACGGATGAGTTTGCGGCTGTGTTTTAAAAATCGCTGTAAATTTAAATCAAAATTTGAATACAAGAAGCTAAGGCAAAGTATTTTTCTGCTTCGCTGCGATCGTAGATTTTCAAGAAGTTCTAGACGAGGCAAATTTAAATTTAAGGGCTAGAGCTACCTAGTCGGTAGTGACCGATTAAAATTTAAATCCAACGAAGCATGGAGCAACAAGAGAGAAACCACCACAAGAATTTTAAAGGCGAAGTATCGCGAGATGATTTTGAAAGTTGTGCAGAAAATTTTAATCAAGACTAGGCACGAAGCCTGTCGCAGATTAAAATTTTCTTCTGCTTGCAGTTGCGAGCAAAGCGAAGCAAAAATCTCTTTCAAAAGCACTCGTGAGACGAGCCGCTAAATTTATTGCAGTCTAGCGATTATATTTCTTACGACTTCCGTCATCATCTCCACCGACGCTATCTCACAGTGCTCGTTCACGGAGTGAGGCGAGTGGATGTTTGGACCTATGGAGCAGGCTTGCAACTCGGGCTGTTTTGCGACCAACACGCCGCACTCAAGGCCTGCGTGTACGGCGGCAAATTTGGCCTGCGGCTTTTGTTTTTGCAGTTCTTCGAGCACCAGATGCGCGAAGTCGCTGACGTGCGGCGCCCAGTTCGCCGAGCGATCGGCCACCTTGACCTCAAAGCCCAGCGCGCTAGCTAGCGTAGCGGTTTCAAAGCCCAGATTTTCAAGCCCCTCTCGCTTCATCGCGCGTCCAAAAAAGTCAAACTCGATCACGCCCTCTTTTTGCTTAACGGTCGAGAGATTTATGCTTTCATTTACCATATTAAGCTCGGTGTCGTAGCTGCGCACGCCCTGAGCGAAGGAGTTGATTAGCGCCAAAATTTTGCCGCTATTTACCAGCACGTCCGCTTCGCCTTCGCCCAGGCTCTTTGCCCACGCTAGGCCGCGCTGCTTTGGCTCATGCGCGCACAGCGCCTTACACACGGCGTTTGCAGGGATAGAGTTGCTCCTCTCGCCAAAATCAAGGCTAATAAGCTCGCAGCCCTCCTCGGCGAGAAATTTCGCCAGCAGCTTCGTCGCGTTTGGGATATTTTTATGTATCTCGTTGCCCGAGTGCCCGCCGCTAAGCCCGGTGACGCCGATCTCGTAAATTTTACCGCTCTTTTTGACGGTCTGCGCGCCGATTTTTGCGCTCACGTTTATACCGCCCGCGCAGCCCAGCGTCACGCGGTCGTCTTCTTCGCTGTCTAAATTTAGCAAATTCGGCGATAAAATTTTACCCTTAAAGGCGTTTGCGCCCACGAGCCCGACCTCTTCGTCGTTGGTAAATAAGCACTCTAGGTTCGCAAACTCCCGCATCGCGCTCATCATCATCGCCACGCCGATACCATCGTCAGCGCCTAGAGTAGAGTTTTTCGCCCTTAGGATGCCGTTTTCTTCGATGAGCTCTAAATTTGGCGCCGCGCCCACGCAAACCATGTCGTAGTGGCTTTGCAGGCAGATTTTAGGCTCGCCCTTTACGGCGTGGATGTTGCCCGCCTCATCGACGCTCACGCTAAAGCCCTGCTCGCGCGCAAAATCTGCTAAAAACTCCCTCATCTGCTGCGTTTCGCAGCTGCAGTGCGGTATCTCGCACAGCTTTTTAAAATCGTTCATAACCTCGTTTTTTTGCATGTTTGCTCCTTAAATTTACTTGAGGGTCTCGCCCTTATAGCCCGTCGTCGCCACCGCATCTAGCAGCTGTTTCTCGCTCACGCCGTCTTTAGTCTCGACGCGGGCGGTTTTGTCGTGCAGGCTAGCCTTGGCGCTGATGACGCCATCTACCTTCAGCAGGGCTTTTCGCACCATCGCCGTACACAGCGGACAGTGCATTCCCTCGACTTTAATGATGAAATTTTGATTTGCGAATGCCACGCTTGCAAGCAGTAAAATAGATAGAATTTTATTCATAAATTTTTCCTAAAACTTCGGGATATGATAGCAGAATAATCACAAAAACAGCTAAAAAAACATAGATGAAGATCCACTTTTTGCGGCGATTTGCGAGGTCGCAGGATTTTGGCTTTTTGAAAAAATAAAACACGCTCGCCGCAAAGCAGATCGCGGCAAGTGCGGTAAAATAGGGTCTCAGCTCGGCTAGGCTCTCTATGGCCTCCGAGCTTAGCAGGCTAAATGAAGCGCCGAAAATCAAAAATAAAAGCGCGGGCAGGCAACAAAGAGTAGCCGCCAGCGCGCTTATTACCGACGCCAGAGCTAGCCAAAAGCCCTTCATTTGACCTCTTGCGACTTGTAGT
>CAUQMN010000143.1:0-4443 GCA_963518765.1 uncultured Campylobacter sp. | reverse complement strand
AAGAAGAGATAAAAATCATCGTGGGCGAGAGCCTAAAGGGCGGCGTTTTAGATAGCTTTGAGACCGAGATCATCAAAAAAGCGGTCGATTTCTCCGACACGGTGGCTAAAGAGATCATGACTCCGCGCCGCGACATGGTCTGCATAAACAAGCAAAAAAGCTACGAAGAAAACATCAAAGTGATCTTTGACTCCAAATATACGCGCTATCCGTATATCGACGGTAGCAAGGACGCGATACTAGGTATGATCCATATTAGAGATATCTTGCAAATCGATCTTGGTAACAAAAAGCGCGAATTTGACAGCATCGTGCGTAAATTCGTCATCGTTCCCGAAAACCTCTCGATATCTAAAATCTTAGTCATGATGAACAAGCAGCAAATCTCCGCCGCTCTAGTCGTGGACGAATACGGCGGCACGGCGGGCCTGCTAACGATGGAAGATATAATGGAAGAGATTTTGGGCGACTTTAACGACGAGCACGACGACGCCGATCCGCACTACAAAAAGATCAACGAAAATATCTACGAGTTTCAGGGGCGCTTTGATTTAGAGAGCGTCGAGGAGCTGATGGGGATAAGCTTTGCCGATGAGACCGAGGAGCTAACGATCGGCGGATACGTCTTTAATCTCATCGGCCGCTTGCCGGTCGTAGGCGACAAGATCGAGGACGAAAACTGCTACTACGAGGTTCGCAAGATGGACGGCGCTAGCATCTCTAGCGTCAAAGTGCGCAGAAAATTTGAGCAAAAAGAGGATGAAGACTAGGCAAATTTACGCCTTGCTTTTTGCAGGAGGGGCGTAAATTTGGTTTTAAATTTGAGGCGCGGAAACGGCGTCTTAAATTTAACGACTCTAAATTTAAAAACGCCGCCGCATTTGAAACCGGCACAAATTTAAGCCGTTTCGTCTAACTTCCGAGGCTTCGGCTCGGCTCGCATAAATCCGCTTTTTACTCGGTCTTAAATTTTTAAGCACGGGTTCTCGTTTAAAATTTAAAATCCGTCTCCTCGTAGCAAAGCAAAGCGGCAAATACGGCGCCGCGTTTTTTGCACCAAAATTCGCCTTATTTAAAATTTAAAAGCAGCTTTTTAATCTTAGATTGACGGAGTTTTTTAGCTTAGGTTTGCGGTCAAGTCGAGGATATCAAAAACAGGCGCGGAACTAGCTCGTATAAAACATCAAAATCAAGGGTAAAACCTAAAACGACGCAAAGAAGTTCGCGAAAAAACCGCTGCAAATCGACCCGGAATGCGCTCGCAAAACCTAAAAACGCAGCTCACAAAATTAAGGCGGGCGTTTAAATTTACGCCGAATCCGAAGCGGCTTAAATTTGATCCGCCCCGAGCGTAAAATTTAAATTCCTCTTATCGACTCGTACTATCGCCGCTTTTTAAACTTTCATAAAACAAAATCTAGATATACTTTAAGTATAATTTAATCAACATAATCTCAAAACAAAAAAGGAAAAATATGAGACCAAAATTTAACTCAAAGGAGAAAATATGAGTAAATTTACGCATTTTAGCCATGCGCAAAACGCGGCGCAAAGCAAAACAAACGCCTATGGGGGGGGTACGAACCAAATCGCGAGCTAAATTTTAAAGCTAAAACCGCTAAATTTAAGCCCTTTAGCCTAGCTATAGCTTCGTTTTTAGCCGCAACTAGCGTAGCGTATGCAGGTTCAGCTTACACCAGACAGGAGATGAGCGATTTGCTTTGCTATGAGTATAAAGGAGGGGTTCACGGTATGATTCTTGGCACAGATGGAGGCGGCCATATCGTCAGTAAGGGCAGTAGACCTGGATTTTTACAACTTTCGTCTACCAAAATGGACTATGACATAACCGTTAGGACAAAGAACTCTCAGCCTTTTCCTGGAATTATAACTTTTAGTTTATTTGACACTAGCGGTACGGTGTATTATCAGGCAGCAGAGTCTGAGAGCTTAGATGACGACGCTCGAACCGGAAACTATAGCGGCTCTAGATATCTAGCTTTTTCCAACAGGATAATTCCACCTGGCTATCAGTATCGAATATCTATCAGACATTCGCCAAATCCGATATCTTATTCAGAAGATATTTTGGGAAATCTAAATGTGGCTATGAGCATAATACCAAACTCCTCTACTACTATACCTAGACCGCAAAGATATATAGGCAAGCTGAAAAAATGTCCCGGCGAGGGTAAATATAACTTTTGGTCCGACTTTAGTAACGACTACGCTTATACAAGACTCGATGCCTACGACAGTTACTATCAGTTTACAAACGAACTTTACGACGACGTCACGCATAAGGACAAAGGTTTATATACGCAGGTTGCGGGTAGAGACTTTACGCTAAAGCTGGTAAATTTTGACTCTAGCGGAAAACCTACCCCAAATCAAGAAAAAAGAAGGCTTGTTATGTCTATAGACCGAGGTTTATCTGACGGTACAACATCTCTAAAAGAATACATCTTAGATGGATTTGACATCGTATACGGCCCTGGTCACCCAAAGGAAGGGCAATCTATCATCACAAACAATCCGCCTTTATTAGACAACAATGAGGACTATAGGCTGCCTACTTATCAGATCAATGATAAGAAAACACATGCCTATATCGAGTTTCCAGTAGGGGCTAAGGAGATAAAACTGGTCTTTAAAAATTTCATTTCGCCCGCCTCCAGAGATAATAGAGTCGTAAAACTGATGATAGAATCACATCAAAGGAAGTTCGGGGAAAAATACAACAACTTTTTTGACAACTATACTAGCGATAGTTTTAGTATAAGACCTAGCAAACTAAAGGTGATAGCCAGAAAAAAGGCCGGACCTACTCCGCCTATCACGGCCGGAACTATCCTGGGCTACGACGATGCCTCGATTACCGATACTACAAACCCTGAGGCATATATGGAGTTTGCGCAAATTTTCGACGAGCTAAAAGTTATCCCGGTGGGCGTAGACGGAAAACAAACTTTCGGCTATAGGCAAGACGTTACGGCTAGATTTAAGATAAATTTTAAAAATGCGGCTCACGAGGCGGCATGCAAGTCTCATCAAGTCCAAAGAGATAGGATAAGGTATCTGGAAGAACGAGACATCAGGGTGCTGTTTAGACAAAAGTACAAAACAACGGAGAGATCAGAGCCACATGGAGTAAAACGCGTATCTATAGTAAAGCCTAACATCGATATACCGTCGTTTGATATGGCATACTACGACCCGAATAAGCAAAACTGGGACGATGAGGATATAGAAAGCATGAACTCAATGCTGGAGAAAAATCAAATTTGGGATCGAAAAGCCGGAGTATCGACATACTCGGGACTCGCCTTCCCCGAGGTGGGCAACTACTCGATCATCATCAACGGCGTAGACAAAACGTATACCCTAGTCGATAGCAAGCGCAACCAAACAGACGAAGTCGCATCGCGCCGAGGTAAACCCGACTGCCGCCCTCAAGACCCAAGGAGTACCGTAACAGATCCAAAAACGGGGGCAACTCTACATAACGACGACGTAGATAGCGAAGGAAAGGTAGGTTGCTTTATACCGCTAGATGCAGAGATAAACATAGGCGACGTAGTACCTAAAAAGATAGTCGTAGCGGACGTAAAGATAAATAGCAACGGCGGGCTGCTACGCGACTCGGTGATGCTCTCAAACGATAAAGATATGGTAGCTACGGCTAGGTTTAACATGGCTGCTCTAGCCCTAAACTACAGCTCGTATAGCTACTATAATCTGCAGCCGTATAGGCAATCCGACAAAACATATGACATACCTGATGGAACCACCGTGTTTGGCATAAATTTTCCTTATTCTGAGTTGAAAGGCGCCGGCCCTGATAGTAACCTTTTGTTTCCATACGAAACCGACCTTAGCAAGATAGCTCTAAAACTCTTTTCTAAAGACTGCTTTGCCGAAGAGGTAGTTTTTGATGCATCGGCGGAGGAGCAGATGCTAAGAAAAGACAGGGATAAAAATAAAGAATCTATAGCTATATAGGACTTTAACCTAGGAGGGAAAAACTACCCTAACGGTGAAATGCGCTTTTTCCAAACCAGAGGCACAAATCCTATCGCGACTAAAAACGATAGCGATCCTACGCATACGACCTTTACCGTAAAGGCTGAGAATTTCATAAACGGTATGGTGAAAGACGATCCTGCTACTACAAATAAATTTGAAGGCGTAGAAGTAGCCTTTAACTACGGTAGAGACTCAAGAGAAACCGCAACACCCTTTATGGTGTATAACACGGCATTTAGCGCATTTGGAACGGCCGGAGGCAGGATAAATGTAGAGAGTAACCCGTATCACTACTACTTTACCATGGCTACGCCGTATAAATCGGGGCTTACGTCCATAGGAACCTCTCACGTAAATTTCTACTACGCCATCGCCTATATGCCAGATGCCACAGGCAAAGTAGGAGAGGCGTATAAC
>CAUQMN010000142.1:0-4579 GCA_963518765.1 uncultured Campylobacter sp. | reverse complement strand
TTCCGACCGAAGATAGAACATGTAGTTCATCGAGGGAGAAAATTTCTAGCTCATTTAAAGGCGCGCAAGAGACAAACCGCAAATAAGAATCAATCACTCAAAAATTCTATGATTTTCTCTTCACACTCCTCGACGCTGCCGCTAAATTTACTCTCAAACTGCGATCTGTTAAACGTCCGCTGACGCTTGGCCAGCTGGGCCGTGTGCGTGCAGATGAGCTCCTCCAGCTCGGCCTCGGTCTTGATCTTGCCTCGCAAAAACTCGCCGCACTCTTTTAGACCGACCGAATTTAGCGGCTTTGGTCGCTGCGGATACCTCGCAAACAGTTCCCGCGCCTCATCTAGCAAACCCTGCTCAAACATCGCCCTAGTGCGCTCTTTGATACGACCTCTTAGCTCGTCCCGATCCCAGCTAAGCTCGAAAATCGCGAAATTTGAAGCGACGGGAGCTAGGGTATTTTCGCGCAGATACGAGCTTGGAGCCTCGTCTCGCCCGCTAGCGCGCAAAAACGAGTAGATATCAAACCACTTTTGCAGGCGGTAGGTGTCGTTTGCGCTAAATTTGGCGGCAAATTCGGGATCGAGGCTTGAAACGAGCTCGTAAATTTGAGCATTGCTTAGGCCGCTTTCTACGCGCTCAAATTTAGGCGTGAGACCCGACAGCAAGGCCTTTAGATAAAATCCGCTGCCGCCGGTTATAAATAAGTTTTTACCGTTTTTTTGCGCAAATTCGCGAGCCGTTTTATAAACCTCAAAAAACATCCCGACGTCAAAATGCTCATCGGGCATCAGCAAATTTACCCCAAAATGCGGCACCGAAGCTAGCTCGTCCGCACTCGGTTTAGCGCTTGAGATATCGATAAATTTATAAACGCAAAGCGAATCAAGACTCAAAATCGCTCCGTTAAATTCGCTTGCAAGCTTTAGCGCGAGCGCCGTTTTTCCGCTAGCGGTGGTGCCGATGATGGCGAGTTCTTTCATAAAAATGCCTTAAAATTCGTGAATCTGCTCAAATTTTATCACAATTTACGCTTTTATAAGATAAAATAAAGCAAAAATTTCAGGAAGATTATGCAAAAATTTATAAATATTTTAAAAGATATTAACGAACTGATCGTCTTTAAGCACTCTATTTTCGCGCTACCTTTTATCTTTACCGCGATGATAACGGCGAGCGCGCAGGTAAACGGCACGGCTTGGTTTGGCTGGAAGCTGCTTATTTTGGGCGTTCTTTGCGCGGTTTCGGCTCGAAATTTCGCGATGGCCTTTAACCGCTACAAGGACGAGGACATCGACAAGCTAAACCCGCGCACGGCAAATCGCCCGAGCGTGGACGGGCGTATCGGCAGGACGAATTTGCAAATTTTTATCGCCGCAAACGCCATCATCTTCGTGCTCGTCGCCTATTTCATAAACGAGCTTGCGTTTTGGCTGAGCTTTCCGATCCTAGCCGTACTTGGCGGATATTCGCTTTTTAAGCGCTTTAGCGAGCTAGCGCACCTAGTCCTTGGCCTCTCGCTGGGTCTTGCGCCCATCGCCGGAGCCGTAGCAGTCACGGGCGAGATACCGCTTTTTAGCGTGCTGCTCTGCCTTGGCGTGATGTTTTGGGTGGCGGGATTTGACCTGCTTTATTCGCTTCAGGATGTCAAATTTGACCGCGAGCACGGACTTTTTAGCATCCCTAGCGTTTACGGCGAAAAGGCTACGATGTTTATCTCGGCGATCTTTCACGCCACGGCCGTGATATTTTGGTTGCTTTTTGCGTGGGCGGGAGGGCTTGGCGCGGCGGCGTATGCTGGCATTTTGCTCTGCGGTGGCATCTTAGTTGCCGAACACCGCATCGTTAGGCGAGATTTTAGTAAGATCGACCGCGCGTTTTTCACGCTAAACGGCTATCTGGGCATACTTTTTTTTGTTTTCGTTTGGGCTAGCTTATGAGACTGGTTCCGGCAAATTTAGACATAGTTTTTGAGGAAGCGGGTGAGCGCGAGAACGAGTTTTTACGCGAATTCGACAAGCTAAGCGGCAACGAGGACGATCCGCTGGGAGCGTGGATAAAGCGCGCCAAAGCAAAGGGCGACACGAAGGAAAGCGATCAGGTGATACTGACGCTGTTAGTCGAGCTTCACCGTAAATTTGACGAGCTAAACGCCTACATAAAAAATGAGAAATTCGTAAAACTCGAGCTTGCGCAATCTAGTGTGCTAGACGGGATAAATTTTGAAAATTTTAGGATAAAAGAGGCTAAATTTAAAGAAGGCGCCAGGTACTACGGACGCATTTTTATGCCTATTTTTCCAAAGCGAGACGTGGCGATATTTTTTGAAGCGCTAGATGAAAAAACCGCCAAAATCACGCGCATAAACGAGAGCGACGAGAGCGACTACAACGGCTACGTGACGGCTAGAGAGCGCGCTATCATAAGAGAACTAAAGGAGATGAAAGATGAATAGCGATTTGATGATTTTTGCGATATTCGGGCTAATTTTAACGATACTTTTCGTACTGGTTTTCGTAAAAGACCTTGAGGTTTCCAGAAAATTTTCAAGGTATGAAAAAGCTATAGAAGGACTCATCCAAGAGCTTCACGCGGTAAAAAAGCAGGTTTCGAATTTAGACCGAAGCGAGCCGGCCGAATTTGACGCGACACAGCTAGAAAGCAGTCTCGAACAGCGTCTAAACGAAAAAATAAATCAAAAAATAACTCCGATAATAAACACGCTCCAAAGCATCGAAAGCTCGATAGATAGCTTCCAAAGCCAGCAACAAGATAGGCTTTTTACGCTTGAGGAGCGCACAAAAAGTATCAGCAAGATAACCGCTCCAAACGGCGAAGACGACGAAAAGCGCATAGTGCAGATGTATAGCGAAGGCAAAAGCGTCGAAAGCATCGCAAAAGAGCTGTGCGTGGGCGTGGGCAAGGTCGAGCTAACGCTAAAACTGCGGGAGCTGATTTAGTGTTAAAACTAAGGCGCGAAATATAAAAAAATAACATTATTTTCATACGCGAATTTTAAAAAATTTTAAAGCTTAACTTCCTATAATGCCCTTTAACCAAATCAAAAATAAATCTTTTTGATAAAATTAAGGGCGAAAAATGTTAATAGACGGGCACGGAAGAACTGTTGATTATCTGCGTATTTCTGTCACGCAAAGATGTAACTTTAGGTGCAAATACTGCATGCCTAAAACTCCGTTTAGCTGGGAGCCGAAGGAAAATTTACTGAGCTTTGAGGAGCTGTTTTTATTTGTCAAAGTCTGCCTAGACGAAGGCGTAAAAAAGATCCGCATAACGGGCGGCGAACCGCTACTGCGTAAAGACTTGGACAAATTTATCGCGATGATAAACGGGCATAGCCCAGACGTCGATCTAGCTATCACGACAAACGGCTTTATGCTCAAACACTACGCAAAAGCTCTAAAAAACGCGGGTTTAAAGCGCATAAATATGTCGCTTGATAGCTTAAAAACCGAAAAAGCTAAATTTCTCGCGCAAAAAAGCGTTCTGCATGAGGTTTTAGCAGGCCTTGACGCTGCGCTTGAAGCCGGGCTAAAAGTCAAGCTAAACACCGTCGCGCTAAGAGGCGTAAACGACGACGAGATCGTCTCTTTGCTAGAGTTTGCGCGCTCTATGGGCTGTCAGATTCGCTTTATCGAATACATGGAAAACATCCACGCCAATGATGAGCTAAAAGGCATGAAATCGGCTGAAATTTTAGACGTTATCGCAAAAAAATATCGCTTTGAAGCAGCCGAAAAGATCCCGACGAGTCCAGCCAGCATCTACAAGCTAGAGGACGGCTATACTTTTGGCGTCATCGACCCGCACAAACACGACTTTTGCGAGAGCTGCAACCGCATACGCCTCACGGCCGAGGGGCATCTCATCCCGTGCCTATACTTCGAGGATGCGATGAGCATAAAAGACGCCGTAAGAAAGGGCGATATCGCGGGAGCTAGCGAAATTTTACGTCAGGTTTTGCAAAATAAACCCAAAGAAAACAAATGGGCTATCGGCTCTCAAAACGAGACCTCAAGCCGCGCCTTTTACCAAACAGGCGGCTGAAATCAGGGCTAAATTTACACCGATTTTAATGTAAATTTAGCCTGCTTTTTACCAAATTTAACCGCGCTTTATTTTTACATTTTTACCCGCAAATTTACCGCCGTTTTTCTAACAAAATCCGCTCAAATTTGACGTAAAATCCGCCTAACTCCATAAAACTACCCTTCAAATTTTGCTATAATCGACTAAAATTAAAAGGCGAAATTTGAGTTTAAACCTAGTCGAGAGTTTTCTAAGCATCCAAGGCGAAGGCGCAAGTAGCGGCCGTTTGGCGATTTTCTTGCGGTTTGCCGGATGCAACCTAAACTGCGCGGGCTTTGGAGTGCGCGCCGTCTCGCCCAAAACCGGCGAAACGCTAGTTGGCTGTGACACAATCCGCGCGGTTTTTACGGGACATTTTTCGTATCAAAAAATCTCGCGCGCGGACGAACTCATAAAAATCACGCAAAGCTTGAGCGCAAATTTGCGCCAAAAACCCATCGTCGTCATCACCGGCGGCGAGCCGCTACTACAT
>CAUQMN010000141.1:0-4606 GCA_963518765.1 uncultured Campylobacter sp. | reverse complement strand
ATATTGTGTAACTCGCGTTAATGCTTTGTTTTCCATAGCTATCGTATTGATATCTTATAAAATTAGTTTAAAACGTACTTTGCGGATCGGTTGCGGTGTCTACCCAGCCTAGTTTTGCGCCGGCTAGCAGATGAAAGTGTAGGTGCATGACCTCTTGGCCGCCATTTTCGCCGCAGTTTGTAACTAGGCGGTATCCGCTCTTGTCTACGCCCATCAGCACCGCGACCTCTTGGATAAATTTCGTCATCTCGCCCATCAGCGCCCCGTCCATCTCCTGGAAATTTTCAAAGTGTTTTTTCGGGATGATCAAAATATGAATCGGAGCCTTTGGATTTATGTCGTTAAAGGCTAGGAATTTGTCGTTTTCTAGTACTTTGTTGCAAGGTATCTCGCCCGCTACTATTTTTTCGAATATCGTCATGATTTTCTCCTGGTTAAAATTTGGCTTAATTATAACAAGTAAAAGTTAAAATTTCCCGCCTTTTAGGCAGATTTTATTAAATTTTGACTACAATCTATCCTAAAATTCAGTAAAGGTAAAAACTTGCAAGAGTATAGAGAAAGTATCGCAAAATGCGGGAATTTGGCGGATTTAGACAAGATTCGCGTCGCGCTACTGGGCAAAAAGGGCGCGATCACGTCGGAGTTTGCTAAGCTTAAGGATATGGACGAAGCGGCCAAGAAGGAATTTGCGGCAAATTTAAACAAGTTAAGAGACGAATTTGAAGCGCTTTTAGCGGCTAAAAAAACCGAGCTTGAAAGCGGCGAGATAAAAGCCAAAATGAAGGCCGAGGCTATCGACATCACGCTATTTAACGAGCCAAGCGGCGCCGGCGCATTGCATCCCGTGATGGCTACGATGGATAAGATCATCGAGTACTTTATGATGCAAAATTTCTCGCTCGAGACTGGGCCGCTCATAGAGGATGATTTTCATAACTTCGAGGCGCTAAATTTACCTAAATACCACCCTGCGCGCGATATGCAAGACACGTTTTATTTTAAGGATTTTAGACTCCTTCGCACGCATACTAGCCCGGTACAAGTACGCACGATGATGAGCAAAAAGCCGCCGATTCGCATGATAGCGCCGGGAACGGTGTTTCGCCGCGATATGGATCTAACGCACACGCCGATGTTTCATCAGGTAGAAGGTCTCGTGGTCGAGGAAGGCGGCGCGGTGAGCTTTGCAAATTTAAAATCAATGCTTGAAAATTTCTTAAAATACATGTTCGGCAACGTTAAAGTGCGCTTTCGCCCTAGCTTTTTCCCGTTTACGGAGCCCAGCGCGGAGGTCGATATCAGCTGTATTTTCTGCCACGGCGACGGATGCCGCGTGTGCAAGCAAACGGGCTGGCTCGAGGTGCTAGGATGCGGCGTGGTCGATCCAAACGTCTTTAAGGCCGTCGGCTGCAAAAACGTGAGCGGATACGCATTTGGACTTGGGGTCGAGAGATTTGCGATGCTGCTTCATCAAATTCCTGATTTGCGCTCGCTATTTGAGGGAGATTTAAGATTATTGGAGCAGTTTAAATGATAATTTCAAGAAATTGGCTAAGCGAATGGCTAGATATCTCTGGCGTAACGAGCGAAACGTTGCTAAAGACGCTAAATTCGATTGGACTCGAGGTTGATAGCTTTAAAGAGATCAGAGTACCTAAAAACATCGTCGTAGGTTACGTAAAAAGTAAGATAAAACACGAAAACGCCGAGAAGCTAAGCGTTTGTCAAGTAGACGTAGGCGGCGAGACGCTGCAAATCGTCTGCGGCGCGAAAAACGTCGAGGCCGGACAGTTCGTGCCGGTGGCGCTATCAGGCGCGGTTATGCCAAGCGGCCTAGAGATAAAGAGGGCAAAACTACGCGGAGTCGAATCAAACGGTATGATTTGCTCCTCTGTAGAGTTAGGTCTTGTTAAAACAAACGACGGCATAATGCCGCTAGATGAAAGTATTGGCGAGCTAAAACTGGGTAAGGAAATTTGCGAATATCCGCTACTAAACGACGATATCATCGAGATCGAGCTAACGCCAAACCGCGGCGACTGCCTAAGCGTTTACGGCGTAGCGAGGGATCTATCGGCTGCGCTTGATCTGCCGCTAAAAGATGCTGCCAGATACGAAGAGGGCGAAAATTTGCTCGGTATCGGGCGCATTTTAGCTATCCATGCCGAGGAAAATTTACAAAGTAGCTTTCAATACCGAGCCTTTGAGATAAAAGAGTATTTTGATGAAAATTTACTGATGAAGATCCGCTTGGCGCTGATCGAGTCTGACAAGCAAAACCGCATCGAGCGCCTACTAGACTACGCTACGCACTCAACCGGCGTGCTTTTTAGCGCGTATGACTACGCTAAGCTCAAAAAGGACGACGAGCGCGCTGTTTTTGACCTGCAAAAGGGCGCAAATTTGGCGACTGAAATTTTAGCCGGCGGCGAGCTTTTGGGCGTTGGCGGCGTATATCAGACGGACGCGGCGAGGCTTGACGAAAACAGCAAACTAATCATCATAGAGGCTAGCTACACCGATCCCCAAGTGATCGCGACCACCGTCTACGAGGATAAGCAAATGCCTAGGCAAGCGCAGGCTTATCGCTCGTTAAGAGGTAGCGAGCCAAACGTCGGCTTTGGAGCCGATTTTTTATTTAAACAGCTAGCCGCGCTAAAATCGGTCGCGCTTTATGCGGGTTCTCAGCAAAGCGTGATGACGCGAGAGCCGAAGGTCGTGAGCTTTACGATGAGCGAAATGCAAAAAATGATCGGTCAGGAAGTCGCGCAAAACGACGTCGTGAGAATACTTAAAAAGCTTGGTTTTAGCCTAACTTTTAACGCCGAAAAAGAGGGTGCAAATGCTAAAGTTCCGCTGTTTCGCCACGACATCGTAAATGCGCAGGACGTGTGCGAGGAGATCGTGCGAATGGTCGGTATCGATAATATCGTCTCAAAACCGCTAAATTTCAGCGAAGCAAACCGCATAAACGACACTTTTTCTGACTATAAAAACGCGCTAAATTTGCGTAAAAAAGCCGCTGCGGCCGGATTTTTCGAGAGCGTGCATTATGTGTTTGATGACGCGAGCGAGCTAGCAGCGCTCGGTTTTGCGCCTTGTAAGGCCGAGATAGCTAACCCGATAAATAGCGAGCTAAACACGCTAAGACCGACGCTTGCAAATCACCTGCTAAAATCAGCCGAGCAAAACGTAAAAAATCAGCGAAAATCGGTCAAAATTTTTGAATTCGGTAGCGTATTTAGCCAGAGCGGAGAACAAAGCGAGAGATTTGGCTTCGTAGCTAGCGGACTAGCAAAAGAACCTAGCCTACTAAACGGCGCAAAGCCCGCCGATATCGACTTTTTAGGCTTTGCGACAGCGGTTAGAAACGCGGTCGGCGAATTTGAGCTAAAAGCGTGCGACGACGTAAAATATCTAAGCGAATTTGAACAAGCTAAAATCTATCAAAACGGCGTTTGCGTGGGCTATATCGGCCGCGTGGACGTGCGAGTCGAGGCTGCGCGCGACCTGCCGCGAACCTATCTTTGCGAGATAGAGTTTGAAAAGCTTAAATTTGACGGCGCGGTCGTCAAAGCCTACTCGAAATTCCCTGCTATCAGCAGAGACCTAAGCCTAATCGTGCCTAAAACCATGAAATTTGAAGCGATAAAAGAGTGTATAAACGCGCTAAAAATCGACTGCCTAAAAGAATTTGCGCCGGTTGATATATATTCAGACGAAAAGCTCGGAGACGGCGTGAGTCTGAGCGTCAAATTTAACTTCCAAGATATACAAAAAACGCTTGAAGACGAGGAAGTGGCGGCGATAATGGATAAAATTTTGGACGCTTTAAAGCAAAATTTAAATATCGGACTAAGATGAAAGTTTACGCATTAAGAACGCCGATAAGCGCGAGCCTGGAAAACATCGCTGCCGATAAATCTATCTCGCATAGATGCGCGATATTTTCGCTTTTAAGCGATAAGCCAAGCCGCGTGAAAAACTATCTAAAGGCCGAGGATACGCTAAATACGCTAGAGATCGTAAAAAATTTGGGCGCGCATATCGAGGAAAAAGAGGGCGAGCTATTTATAACTCCGAGCGCAAATTTAAAAGAGCCTAGCATTGTTTTAGAGTGCGGAAACTCGGGCACGGCGATGAGGCTTTTTATGGGCTTTTTGGCCGCTAGCGAGGGTTTTTTCGTGCTAAGCGGGGACGAGTTTTTAAATCGTCGTCCGATGGCGCGAGTGGCTAAACCACTGATCAGCGTTGGCGCTAAAATAGACGGTGCAAACGGCGGAGATCACGCGCCTTTGGCGATCCGCGGCAAGAAGCTGGAGTATTTTAAATTTGATAGCAAAATCGCCTCCGCGCAGGTAAAATCGGCGCTGATTTTGGCTGGGCTAAAGTCAAACGGCTGCGAGCTTAGCGAACCTGAGCTTAGCCGAGATCACACCGAACGCATGCTAAAAGGTATGGGTGCGAGCCTGCAAATTTTACCCCGCGGCGTCAAGGTTGAGCCGATGAATGCGCCGCTAAAACCGCTTGAAATTTGCGTCCCAAACGACCCTAGTTCGGCGTTTTTCTTTGCAGTAGCCGCTGTGATAATCCCGAATTCCCA
>CAUQMN010000140.1:0-4621 GCA_963518765.1 uncultured Campylobacter sp. | reverse complement strand
TCGATGCGATTTTTGCAACCAAATTTATACCGGATGAGTTTAAGGCGGGTTGCGAGGCTATAAAAGCCGCTGTAAATTCGCTAAATTTGAGCGAATTTGGCGAATTTAACGAGCTAAAAAAGGCCCTCATGGATGCCACGGGACTAAAAGGAAAAGGCTTTTTTATGCCGCTTAGGATTTTGCTCACGGGCGCCGAACACGGCCCCGAGCTTAGCGAGCTATCAAACCGTATTTAAAGGAAATTTTACGATGATATTTTCGGTATTTTTAGAAGCAGTCGGCAGTATCTTGCATATCGTTATCAGCACCTACACGTGGATCATCATAGGCGCCGCGATCATAAGCTGGGTGCGCCCCGATCCCTATAATCCTATCGTGCAGTTGCTTTACCGCCTCACCGAGCCCGTCTATGCCGCCATCCGCCGCGTGATACCGACGGTTTTTGGCGGTATAGATATAGCGCCTATTATCGTGCTTTTGTCGCTTCAGTTTATAGATAGATTTTTCGTAAGGCTCATGTTTGCGTACGCTGCTTAAATTTATCCTGCCCGCGATTTTTGCGGCGGCGGCGTTTGGCGGAGTTAAGAGTTTTGAGGAGATAAAAGACGAGCCTAAGGGGCTTGCTAAGGATTATTATTTTTACCGTCTTTTAACCGAAGGCGACTACACCAAGGAGCAGGCGCAAATTTTAAACAAAGACGTCTTTCGCCGAGCGGGCGTACTAGCAAAGAAACTGGCTGAGATTTTGCCGCCTAAAAAGATCAAAGGAAACTGCGATAGCGTAAGCGCAAAAAATATCCTAGACGCAAACGTAACCTGCCAAAAACAGCGCCTCAGAGTACCTTTTATGATGAAGCTAAAAAAGGAAACGAGGCAAGAGCTAGCGGATAAATTTAAAGACTCCGATCCGCTTCTTTATCGGCGCTTGAGCTCGCTAAGCGAGAAGCACCCCGAGGACGAATTTGCCAAATTTAACGATACGGACGCGTTTTTGGTTTATTTTAACCAGTCTTCGCACAAGGATAAATTCGACAAGATATTTGACGCAAATTTTATAAATCTACTCGCGGCTAAAAAGGAGTTTCACGCTCTAGCAAACGATTTAATAATCGATAAGAAATTAGCCAAATTTAGGCAAAATTTTCTCGCGATAAAAGAAACCGAGCTTGCCGGCAAGGACGCCTTTATGCTCGGCGTTAATGCGGTTTTGTTAAATTCTCCAAAAGACGCGGCTAGGTTTTTTACTAGAGCGCAGGCGGCCTTTGAGAGGCAAGACCGCAAGGATAACGCCGTATTTTGGCTATATCTGCTAAGCAAGGACAAAAGCTATCTTGAAAAGCTAAATCAAAGCCGCGACGTAAATATCTATACTCTCTACGCAAACGAGCTAACTGGCGCAAGTCCGGCCGCAAATATCGTCACGCCGACGCCTACGAAAGAAATGGTAGCGGGCTACGACATAAAAGATCCGTTTTTGTGGCAAAAAACCTTTAAAATGATAAAAGAGATGAGCGCCGAGGACGCCGCAAAGCACTCTGAGACTTTTAACACCAAAGAGACGCTAGGTCAGTATGCCTACCTGATGGAAAAAGCAAGCGGTTACAAGGATAGCTATTTCGTTATGCCGTTTGTTGATGAGCTGGAGGACGTAAACGCGACTAGAAAGGCGCTTCTTTACGCGATCGGCAGACAAGAGAGCCGCTTTATCCCGGCTGTCATCTCGACCTCTTATGCGCTTGGTATGATGCAATTTATGCCGTTTTTGGCTAATCATATCGGCAAAAAAGAGCTGCAAATCCCGAATTTCGATCAGGACGATATGTTTGACCCGCGTCTTGCGTTAAAATTTGCGGATCATCATCTAAATTATTTGGAGAAATACCTCTACCACCCGCTTTTTGTAGCTTACGCGTATAACGGCGGTATCGGCTTTACTAAGAAGATGCTTCAGCGAGGCGACCTTTTTAACGAGGGCGAGTATGAGCCGTTTTTATCTATGGAGCTCGTGCCCTTTGCCGAGAGTCGCGACTACGGCAAAAAGGTACTCGCAAACTACGTTATTTACCTAAGGCTTCTCCGTTCCAGTACATCGATTTCGACACTTTTTGAAAGCTTAAAGACGCCTTCTTTGACGGATAAATTTCGAAAGTAAGGTTGATTTTATCGCTTTTGATCTCTGGGGTGCTGACTTCGAAATACTGAGCCCACGGCACTTCAAAGCTCACTTTTTCCAAAAGCGGATCGTTGGCGGTCAGGCGTCTAACCATGATGCCTCGCTGCGAGCCGTTTGCGCTAAAACTATCCTCTAAAATTTTAGCCTCTTTAGGATGCACGGCCACGACGAATATCTCTCTTTTTTGCTCGCCCACAAGCTCGCTATAGATCGGGTTTAGATAAGTCGCGACGATTAGGATATTCGTCTTGGCATCTATGATTTCAGATTTGCTAGTGTAGGCTAAAAGCTCGTTTTTTAACGGTTCGTGGATATATTTTTTATCCGCACAGCCGACTAACGCCAAAATAAAACTTAAAAAAAATATGCTCTTTTTCATTTTAAAACCTCGCTAAATTTGGCCTTATTTTAGATAAATTTTGCTTTTAAAAAGCCTAAATTTGCTATAATCGGCGTAAATTTTGAAAATTCGGAGAAAAATGAAGAAAGCGGCAATGGCTTTTTCGGGACCTTCAAATAGCGGTAAAACCACGCTTATTTTAAAGGTCGCCAAAAAATTTATCGATGACGGGCTAAAAGTCGTGATCATCAAGCACGACCCGGGCGATAAAGCTAGATTTGACGTCGAGGGCAAGGATAGCTATAAATTTAGCCAAATAGGCGCCGAGGTCGCGGTTATGAGTCCGACGCGCACGACCTTTTTCTCACAAGAGAGCAAGAGCGTGGAGGACGTCGTAGCGATGGCGGGAGAGTTTGATTTGCTGCTGGTAGAGGGGCTAAAGACCCTGCCGTTACCGCGTATCAGCGTATTTAAGGGCGAGATAAACGAGGATTATCTTAGTTTTTCAAACGCGATCGCAAGCTATAAAAAAGACTACGAGATCGATAAGCCCAACTTCGATCTAGACGACACGCAGGCTATCTGCGAGTGGATACTAAAAAACGCAAAGGTTTTAAAATGAACGAAATTTTTGAAACGATTAAAAAAATCGCCGTAAAAATCGGCGAAGAGATAAAATACGCCGACCTAGGCTATACGGGTCACGCTAACGCCACGGGCGACACGCAGCTAAAGCTAGACGTTAGAAGCGACGAGATCATCACGGCCGAGTTTGCAAATTTAGCCTGCGTAAAAGCGCTCGTTAGCGAAGAAAAAGAGGACATGCTAGCTCTAAACGAGGAGGCAAAATTTATCGTCGCCTACGATCCGCTAGACGGCTCTAGCCTAGTGGATGTAAATTTTTCTATCGGCTCGATTTTTGGCATTTACGAAAACGAACTAACTCCGCAAAATCTAAAAGCTGCAGCCTATATCATCTACGGCCCGCGCCTTGAGCTCGTGCTTTGCACGGATAGAACCGCGCCGGCGTTTTTTCGCTTGGATAAAGACGGCGAGTTTAGGTTTATCAGATACCTCGCTCTAGCTCAAAAAGGCAAGCTAAACGCCACCGGCGCTACGCAAAAAGGTTGGAGCGAAACTCACGCTAAATTTATCCGCGAGCTGTTTTTGCAGGGGTATCGCCTCAGATATTCGGGCGCCATGGTGAGCGACCTGCATCAAATTTTGCTAAAAGGCGGCGGGCTTTTTAGCTATCCTGCCACGACCGACGCGCCAAATGGTAAGCTAAGAGCGCTGTTTGAGGTGCTGCCGTTTGCCTTCATCTACGAGCGCGCGGGCGGTGCGACTAGCGACGGATACTCGGCAACGCTTTTTGATATGAAAGTGGAAAAAATACATCAAACCACGCCTTGCTTTTTCGGCTCTAAAGACGAGATAAATTTGCTGCATAAATTTTATGGAAGCGCGAGATGAGCGAGCATGTCGTAGAGCATGACGTAGCTCAAAAGGACGAATTTGAGCTGGAGCTTGAGCGCCAAAAAGAAATTTTACAAGCTTGCCAGCGCGAAAAGGGGCTAAACTCGTGCTTTGCCTGCGAGGCGATGTTTGAGTGCAAAACCCGCAAAAACTACGTAGACGCCGTATATAGCTCGATGTCTAAAGGCGACGGCGGCGGATTTGATTTTTAAATTTAAAAAGGAAAGATATGAATACGACTTATATTACGACTCCGATTTATTACGTAAACGACGTGCCGCACATCGGACACGCCTACACGACCGTGATCGCCGATACGGTAGCGAGATTTGCGAGGCTAAAGGGCGATGATACGTACTTTATGACGGGTACCGACGAGCACGGGCAAAAGATCGAGCAAGCCGCCGCAAAAAAGGGCTACACGCCGCAAGCCTACGCCGATGAGATAAGCGCGAAATTTAGGGAGTTGTGGGATAAATTTGAGATCAGCTACGACCATTTTATCCGCACGACCGACGACTATCACAAGCTCACGGCGCAAAACGCATTTCTTAAAATGTATCAAAAAGGCGATATCTACAAAGGCGAATACGAGGGATACTACTGCGTTAGCTGCGAGAGCTTTTTTACGC
>CAUQMN010000139.1:0-4632 GCA_963518765.1 uncultured Campylobacter sp. | reverse complement strand
TCCGCGTCAAATTCGTGCCACTCGTAAAAGCGCTCCAGCGTCTTTTGCTCGTACGCGTAGTCCGTCGCGCCGCAAAACTCTATCTCATCAGCGCCGAGGTTTTGGCCGTAAAAGCGCGCCGCCTGCAAAAACGCGTTCATATGCATGCGGCCTAAATTTACGGTTGGTTTCGTGATAAGCGGCATCAAGATCCCGCAGTGATTTCCGGAGCCGTTTAGTGCGATGTCGCTGCACTTTTCGGCGATCGTGACGTCTAGGCCGCGCTGGCGCAACTTAAACGCGCAAACGCAGCCCGCCACGCCGCCGCCGATAATTAGCGCCGTCTTTGGAGCGATCGTGGCGGCGGGATCAAATCTGCTAAACCAAATCTCGCTTCTAGCTTGTCGCTCGCCCGCAAATTTGGCACGTAGCATCTCGCGCTTTTTGCCGTAGCCTTTTAGCAAATTTACCTCAAAACCGCTATTTTGCAGGGCTCTTTTTAGCGCGCCCGAGGCCGAATACGTGCAAACGCTAGCACCAAAAGCGCATAAATTTGCGATTTTACCGCAAACCCGCTCGCTCCACATCGCTTCGTTTTTAGCAGGAGCAAAACCATCCATAAAAACAGCGTCCGCGATAAAGCTAAGCTCGTCCAAAACTTCGTCCACGTCGCCAAAACACAACGTAAGTGTGACGTTTGGAGCCAAATTTAGCCTGTGAAATCCGCGAACAAGCGGCGGATAGGCGCCCAAAAGCTCGCCCGAAACGTCCGCTAGCTCGCTAAAATTCGCGTAAATTTTAGCTAGATCGTCTCTAGCAATAGGCGTTTTTTCGACACTTACGAAATTTAAAAATTTATCAGAGTTTTTAAATCTTTTAAAAGCACAGAGGAAATTTAATCCCGCGCCAAATCCCGTCTCAAGCACGTTAAATTCGCTCTTTTTCTCCCAAAATTCATCAAAAACGGAGTTAAAAACATATTCGCTCTGGCCTATGGGATCATCTGCGTTAAAGTAAATGTCGTCAAATTCGGGACTAAACGGGACGGCGCCTTTAAAAACGACACGCGCGCTTTTCATCGCTGATTTGAAAAATAGACGTCTACGCCGTCTGCAAGCCCCTTGGCTAGGGCGTCTTGGTATTTTGAGTTGTTTATTAGCTCGCCCTCGCTAGGATGCGTGATATAGCCGACCTCGACTAGGACCGCTGGCATCAGCGCGCCTACTAACACCCAAAACGGAGCCTCTCGCACGCCGCCGTCGGTGGTCTTTGGTATCACGGTTTTAGCCTGCGCCAAAACCTCACGCTGAACGTCGATAGCTAGCTTGTTTGAGGCGATGATTTTCTCGCGATTAAGGAAATTTAAAAATGTCTGCTTAGAAAAATAGTTCATCTCATCGACGTCCGATTTATTTTCGAGCGCGGCGGCGTTTTTGCTACGCTCGGAGCGAGCCGGCGAGAGAAAAAAGGTCTCGATACCGCGCATAGAGGCGGTCTTTGCCTTGGTTGGCGCGGCATTTGCGTGGATAGATATGAAAAGATCCGCAGCCTTGTCGTTTGCATACTTCGTGCGGTCGCGAAGATTGATAAATTTATCCTTGCTGCGCGTATAATAAACCTTGTAGCCGCGTCCTTGCAGCTCTTTGCCCGCCTTTTGCGCGATACTTAGCACGATATTTTTTTCTTTGAGCTGGCCGTTTACGGCACCGGGATCGTCGCCGCCGTGCCCTGCGTCAAGGACGATGACTTTGCCTTTAGCGCTTGTGATTTTTTTAGTACTTGGGGTTTTTGCCAAAGGAACGGGCATCTCCTCCTCGGGCTTAGGTTTTGGAGCGATTTCTTGGTCGTTTTGGGCGGATTTAGCGGCTTGCTCGGCTTTGGTTTGCTGATTTTTAGGCTGAATTTTTTCGTTTTGTTTCGGTTCTATTTGAGCTTTTTGAGCCGCTTTTTGAGGCTCTTTTAAATTTTCCTTGCTTTTGGTTTCTGGCGTTTTAACGCTTAAAGAGTCCGAATTTTGAGCGGTTGCTTTTGAAAATATAACGGATTGATTTTGGACGCGCAGCTTTAAATTATGCTTAAATTTATCGACGAACACCACCCTAACGGTATTTGCATCAAACTGACTAATGCGAATCTCGTCGACTAGATAATTTTTAATCCTCTGCGGTTTACCCCCGCTCCAAATGCCCTTAAATTCATATATGCTTTTATATGAACCTTTTTGATTTAGATCGGTCTTTTTTACGTCGCCGCCGTCTAAAGGACGGCTAAATTTTAGCTCCAGCTTACCGCCCGTATCTGCCGCCTCTAGCAGATATAGCGTCTGGGTCTTTACGTTTTGCGCGTTTTTGCTAGATAGCGGAGCGGATGAAAGCTGTTTTAACTTAACCGGTTCTTTTTGCTCCGGCTCTTTTGCTTTGGTTTCTTTGACGGGTTTGGACTCTTGTTTAGGGCTAGCGCTCTTTGGCTGCGGTATACCGGCTAGCTCTTTTTCGTACGACTTGCTATCAAGCCCTAACGTTTTGGAGCTTTTTATTAGCCTTTTTAGGCTTTCGGCTCTTAAATTTACGTTATTTTCCATTATGGATTTTACGTAAAGCGTCCTTAGTTCTTGGTGCATGGCGATTTTATCTTTATTGCTTGCGCTAGCGAAATTTTTATCGAATTTATCTAAGCTCGATAAAGCGCTAGCATAAACCGCACCGGTAAGAAAGAATAAAAATATTAAAAATACTTTAACTATCTTCGCCATTTATCAGTTTATCAAATAGCTCTTTTACGCTTATGATCTCGTTTAGCCTGTATCCGTTGGCGCCGGTGAAAAATAGCCCCGTATCCTTTCGCCCCGCAAATGCGTCGTAAAGACGGTCTGCGATACAGTAGCCGACTTCTTTAGCTTCTTTGCCGCGCTGACACGGGCTTACGCAGTTGCTTACACAGCTAATTTTGGGCCCTTGGCGTTTATCCACCAAATTTAGCAAATTCGTCCTGACGCCGCGAGCCGGGTAGCCTACGGGGCTTTTGATTAGCTCGATGTCCTCTTTTTTGCAGTTTAAAAGTACTTGCTTGAATTCCTCCGAGGCGTCGCACTCGTGAGTGCCGATAAAGCGAGTGCCCATCTGTACGCCGTTTGCACCTAGGCTAATCGCCCTATCGATGTCGCTTTTATCCCAGATACCGCCTGCGGCAAATAGCGGGATATCGCCCCACTCTTTGATCTCGGCCGCTACTTGCGGGATTAAATTTTCTAGGCTATACGCGGGATCTAGGCACTGCTCGTAGGTAAAGCCCTGATGACCGCCGCTAAGAGGCCCTTCAAGTACCACGGCGTCAGGAAGCCTGCCGTAGCGTCCCTGCCAGCGTTTGCAGATGATTTTTAGCGCCTTTGCCGACGATACGATGGGTACCAAAGCGACATCTGGGAAACCGACCGTAAATTCGGGCAAATTCGTAGGCAAGCCGGCACCCGTGATGATCACGTTTATGCCGTGGTCGCAGGCGTCTTTTACGATGCGATCGTAGTCGTTGCTGGCGTATAGGATATTTACCCCAAGAGGCCTGTCGCCGCAAATTTTACGCGCATTATCGATAACGGCTTTTAGCCCCGCGCGCGAGTAAAAATTTCCGCTACCGTAAGGCTTGGCGTTTAGTTCTTTGGTGATGTATTTTCGCCCTTCGTAGTAGCCAGTTCCCACAGAGCTTATGACGCCTAGGCCGCCTTCTAGGCTGACGTTTCCGGCGAGCCTATCCCAGCTGATGCCAAGCCCCATTCCGCCTTGGATTATGGGGTGAGCTATCTCGTATTTTCCGATTTTTACCGACATCACGTTACCTTTAATTTCGCAAATTTTCGCTTGCCTACCTGCAAGATATATTCGCCCGCTTCTAGTTTTAACTGCTCGTCGCTTAGCTTTTTTTGATTTATACTGACGGCGTTTGCGGCGATATCGCGGCGGGCCTGCGAGTTTGAGCTAGCTAGTCCGCACGCAGTTAGAGCCTCCACTACCCAAACGCCCGCTTTTAGCTCAAATTCGGCTATTTCGGTAGGAATTTGATTTTGCGAGTGCACGCGGTCAAATTCGGCCTTTGCCTCTTTTGCCGCCGCTTCGCCGTTATATCTGGCCGTGATTTCTAGCGCGAGGGCTTCTTTTACGGCTTTCGGGTGAGCTTTGCCGCTAGCTACGTCCGCTTTTAAATTTGCGATTTCCTCGGTGCTTTTTTCGCTTAAAAGCTCGTACCAACGCCACATCAGCTCATCGCTGATACTTAGCGTCTTAGCGAACATATCGTTTGGCGAGTCGGTTACGCCGATATAGTTTCCTAGGCTCTTACTCATTTTATTTACGCCGTCAAGCCCCTCTAAAAGCGGCATCATAATGACGGCTTGTTCTTTACCGACGTTATAAACTCGCTGTAAAGTTCGCCCCATTAGAAGGTTAAATTTCTGATCCGTGCCGCCCATTTCGATATCGCATTTCATCGCGACGCTATCGTAACCCTGCAAAAGCGGATACAAAAACTCGCTGATAGATATCGGACTGCCCGCGTTTAGACGCTTTTCAAAGTCGTCGCGCTCAAGCATCCTAGCCACGGGAAAGGTGCTAGTTAGCTCCACGATACCCGCAGCCCCCAGCTCGTTACACCATTTTGAGT
>CAUQMN010000138.1:0-4675 GCA_963518765.1 uncultured Campylobacter sp. | reverse complement strand
CCTATGGGCAAGAGCGACCGAGCGTTTTTATTCGGGCTTATAGCTACCGTTTACGCGCTGCTGTGGCAGTTGCCTGCGTGGAGCGTCTGGGTGCTTTACGTAGCGGTGTTTTTACTAGCGGTTACTTGCGTAAACCGCGTGAGGATGGGGTTGGGGGAGTAGGGGTAAACGATATAACTCCAAAATAATCCTGCCGCAAGGATGCCGAATTTAGCATAGTTTGCCGACGCAATTAAATTTGATATAATTTCAAGACTATTTATTTTAGCTAGAGGCTTTGCGGATGGTGCAAAAAAGGCAAATGAAGTCAAAGTAGCGACTGATGAGCGTAGGAGTAAAATCGGCGCTACTCACCAAATTTAACGCGCAAACAAGGAAAATTTAACAAAAAGGACGAAAGATGAAAGAGTTTTTAGCAGCCGCGCTTGATTTTATCCTTTGCCGCATCACGATATTTATCACGGGCTTACGGCCGCCGCAGGAGCTTTTAGGCATCGGCGAAGGTTCTAAAATTTACTACGCAAACCACGCTAGTCACGGCGATTTTTTGCTGATTTTCGTCTCGCTACCTTACCGCGCAAGAAAGCTCGTGCGCCCAGTTGCGGCGGCGGAGTACTGGGAGAGTGGGCCGGTGCGCAGGTTTCTTGCTAAAAACGTGTTTAACATGGTACTAATCAGCCGTCATAAAGATCCGCTAGAGGCGCTAGCGCAAATGAGCGAGGCGCTAAAAACGCACTCTCTCATCATCTTTCCCGAGGGCACGCGCAAGACGGACGACGATCTAGCGCTGCAGCCGTTTAAAAGCGGGATATTCCGCCTGGCGCAGCAGTGTCCCTCCGTATCGTTCGTGCCCGTATGGATCAAAAACGCGCGAAACGTCCTGCCCAAGGGCTTTTTCGTGCCTATTCCGCTACTTTGCGAGCTGATAGTGGGCGAGGAGATAACCTACGGCGGCGAGGGCAAGGGCGAGTTTTTACAAAAGGCGCAGGACGCGCTGCTAGCGATAAGCGATACGCAAAATGATAGAACGAAAGCATAGCGCGGCGGCTTTGGCGAGAGCCGCAAATTTAAGCCCCGCAAACCCATCAAGCGCGCGAGAAAATTCGGCCGATATTTTTTGCGACGGCTTGGGGATCGGAGATAAAATTTTTAGCGCTCGCCCTAAAGAATTTGAGCGCGAGATAAAGCGGTCAAACGAGCGAGGTAAATTTTCGACCGATTTTTACGGCAAATTTGACGGCGAGCCTTCTAAAGCGGCGGCTAAAAGCGTCAAATTTAAAAACAAAGCCCGGACCAAAACGCTCGCCTTGCCGCAAATCAAATTTGACCTAATCGCGAGCCCAAAACGCGAGCTTTTTTCGCTAACAAATTTAACCGCCCAAGCCGCCCGCACGGCAAACCAAACGCGCGTAGATTCGGATCGCTCGGCGGCATGCGAAACAGACGTCAAATTTAGCTTCAAATTTAACCAAAAGGCACTAAAATGAACCCGCAAAATCATATATTAAATCTATTTTTAGGACTCATCGCGGTGCTGGTCGTCTCTAGCGCCGTTGCCTTTATCCTAAAGGCAAAATTTGGCGCCCAGAACAAAACCATTGCAAATTTGACCTCGCGCATAAACGCTTGGTGGGCGATGATTTTGGTGATTTTTGCGTTTACGTATATGGGCAAAAACGCCGTAATATTTTTGTTTTTGCTCGTATCTTTTGTCGCATTGCGCGAGTTTTTGTCGCTCATCTACATCCGCAGGGGCGATCACATCGCGCTCGTGGCGTGCTTTTACGTGATTTTACCCGCGCAGTATATATTTATATATGCTGATTGGTACGCGATGGCGATGATATTTATCCCGGTTTACGGATTTTTGTTTTTGCCGATTTTGGCGGCTATTTGCGGCGATGCGGCTTATTTTTTGGAGCGCTCGACGAAGATCCAGTGGGCGCTGATGATTTGCGTGTTTTGTATCTCGCACATCCCGGCGCTTCTTTTGCTGGATCTTAAGCAAGGTAGCGGCATGGAGCTGATGCTGTTTTTGATCCTGGTCGTGCAGTCTAGCGACGTGCTGCAGTACGTCTGGGGCAAGCTTTTTGGTAAACGCAAGATCGCTCCTAGCATCAGCCCGTCTAAGACGGTGGTCGGCTTTGCGGGCGGGATTCTTAGCGCTAGCGCGCTGGCCGCGTGTCTGCATCATCTCACGCCTTTTGGGGTTGCGGGGGCGTTTTTCATCGGGCTTGCCGTTTGTATGATGGGCTTTTTAGGAGGGCTTGTTATGTCGGCGATCAAACGCGATCTTGGCGTCAAGGACTGGGGCTATATGATCAGCGGGCACGGCGGGATGCTTGACCGTATGGACTCGCTATGCTTTGCGGCGCCGATATTTTTTCACATAGTTAGATATTTTTACGCGTGAGGTTTTGATGAAAATTTGGAACAAAATTTTACTTCTAGCGCTCGCGGCAAATTTTGCCTTTGCTTTTTCGGCCGAAAAGCTCGTGCAAGACGCTAGAGCGCAGGTCGGACGGACGCTGTTTTACGATCCTTCGTACTCAAGGCTAGCCTATCCGATGGGCGATGTGGATATGATAAGGGGCGTTTGCACCGACGTCGTAGTTAGGGCGCTGCGCGGGCAGGATATCGATCTGCAGCGGCTCATCCACGAGGATATGAGCGCAAATTTTAGCGCCTATCCAAAAAACTGGGGCGCAAAAAAGACCGACAAAAATATCGATCATCGCCGCGTACCAAACATCGCGACCTATCTAAAACGTAAGGGTTACGAGGCGAAGGGCGAGTTTAAAGCAGGCGATATCGTGACGTGGCGGCTGGATAACGGCAGGCCGCACATTGGCATAGTTTCGGATAAATTTGCCGCTAACAAAAACCCGCTCGTGATTCACAACATTGGGCTTGGGGCGCAGGAGGAGGACGCGCTAAATGTTTACGAGATAACGGGGCATTTTAGGATAAAATAAGTAGAAAAATCGATAAATTTAAGCAAGAAAGGCAAAAAATGGAGTTTAAAGAGAGCTATTTTATAACCAGCGACGGGGCGAGGATATTTTACAGATACCGCCTGGCTAGCGACGTGGCGTGCGAAAACCCGGGCGCAAATGAAGTAAATTTGAGCGAGGACGGTAAATTTGACGGGTCAAATTCGGGCGTCCAAACTTCAAACGAAACGTCAAATTTGACCGACGAGCAAGCAGGCGGCATAGATGAAAATGCGGAGCCGGGTTTTGGCGGCGAGGGTAAATCGCACGAGCAAAATTTACCAAACGGCGGCGAAAACTCGGACTCAAATTTGAACGAAACGGGCAAATGCGCTGCGTCAAATTTGAGCGAGACGCCTAGCGAAAACGCCGAGCAAAATCTCAAATTTAAAGCCGCGCCAAACGCCAAAGCCGTAGCGATATTTCACCGCGGGCACGAGCACTCGGGCAGGGTAACGCACGTGGCGGAGGGGCTAGCGGACGAGAGTTTGAGTTATTTTGCGTGGGATCAGCGCGGACACGGCAGGAGCGAGGGCGAGCGGGGCGACGCGCCAAGTATCGGCCGCCTCATCGCCGATGTGGACGAGTTTGTGGCGCACATCGAGCAGAGATTTGGCTTTGAGACGCAAAATCTAGCCGTGATAGCCCAGAGCGTGGGCGCGGTGCTGGTCTCGGCGTGGCTGCACGACTACGCCCCGCGCGTTCGCTGCGCGGTGCTAGCTAGTCCCGCGTTTAGCGTGAAGCTTTACGTGCCGTTTGCTAGAGCAGGTCTAAAGGCGATCTACCGCGCCCGCGGAAATTTTTTCGTAAACAGCTACGTCAAGGCACACTATCTCACGCACGACAAGGAGCGCCAGGCCAGCTACGATGCCGATGCGCTCATCACTCGCGCGATCTCGGTACGCATACTGCTTGGGCTTTACGAAGCGGCGCAGCGCGTGGTTTCTGACGCGGCTGCGATCACGACGCCTACGCTGCTGCTGGTCTCGGGCGATGATTGGGTCGTGGAGCATGCCCCGCAGCACGAGTTTTACAACGCTCTTGGCGCGCGGGTAAAAAGGCGCGAGGTTTTAGATGGATTTTACCACGATACGTTGGGAGAAAGCGAGCGGGAGAGGGCGTTTGAGATAGTGCGCGAGTTCGTCGGCGAGCGCTTTAGAGCGCCTTTTAGCGAGGTGGACTGCACGCACGCGGACGAATACGGCTTTAGCCGCGAAGAGGCCGATAGGCTAGCTACGCCGCTGCCGAGATTTAGCCCGAAAAATTTACGGTTTAAATTTCAGCGGATATTTATGCAGGCGGTTTCGCCGTGGGTCGGCGGGCTAAAGATCGGCGAAAATACAGGCTACGATAGCGGCAGTACGCTTGATTACGTCTACCGAAACGAGCCGCAAGGGGCGAATAAGTTTTTTAAATTTATCGATAAATTTTACCTAAACGCTATCGGTTGGCGCGGCATCAGAGAGCGCAAGCGAAATATCAAGCTAGCTATCGATCAAGCCGTGGCAAAGCTGCAGGAGCGAGACGAGCCGCTACGACTGCTCGATATCGCCTCGGGCCACGGCAGATACATACTAGACGCCGCGCAGGGGCATAAATTTGAGCGCATAACGCTACGCGACTATAGCGACATAAACGTAAAAGCCGGTAGCGAAATGATAAAGGAGCGCGGGCTACAGGAC
>CAUQMN010000137.1:0-4710 GCA_963518765.1 uncultured Campylobacter sp. | reverse complement strand
CGCTAGATCCACGCCCAGCTGCTTTTGCGCGCTAAATCCCAGCCATTTTTGCTTGTGAAATTTGACGTTTTTAAACCCAGAGCAAATTTGCTCCGTAGCATCCTGCGAGCCGCTATCGACCACGACGACTTCGTCTGCGAATTCGCAGCTTTTTAGCGCCTCGGCGAGGTATTTTTCGCTGTTAAGAGTGAGGATAACGACGCTTAGCATTTATAAATTTCCTCGTTAAAATGCTTAAAGCGTTTATGAAACCAAAAGTACTCGTCCGGCTTCTCGCGTACGGCGGCCTCGGTAGCGTCTGATTGCGCTTGCGTGGCCTTTAGTACGGCGTCTTCTTTATCAAAATCCCTAACGTCGATCGGCGGAAAAAAGCAAATTTCGCTGAGGTTCGCCCCTTTTTCGCGGATAAATGCCGGCACGATGAGCGCGTCTGTTTTTTGCGCGAAAATGCTAACCGCAGGCGTATGCAGGACCTTTCGTCCGAAAAATTTAACCTCTACGCCTTCCTCTTTGGCGGTGTTTTGATCGACTAGGATGCCCACTAGCCTGCGCGCCTTGACCGCTTTTAAAATTTGCTTGGCGCCGCCCATTTTATCGATTAGCTCGATATCAAAGCGGGTGCGATTTGCCGCCAAAATACACTGCATGACCGCGCTATCAAGGGCGCGTCCGACGATGCTAACGCCGCCGAATTTTGCCGCCATCGCCAGCGAAAAGAGCTCCCACTGTCCGTAGTGCGCCGTTTGCACGATGATCGGGCGACCCGAGGCAAGTGCGTTTTGAAAGATTTCTAGGTTTTTAAATTCGACTTTTTCTAGGATTTTTTCCTTGCTCGCGTTTTGGTTTTTTATAAAATTTACCGCAAATTTGGCATAGTTTCGGTACGTGTCTTTAACGATTTGCTCTTTTTGCTCGGCCGTGAGCTCGTTTGCGTAGGCGAAATTTAGATTTGCTCTGATGATTTTGGTGTGCTTGGCGTCAAATTTATAAAACAAAAACGCGATGAAATTTAAAAAAGGATCCAGTAAAAACGCGGGCGTAACGGTAAAGATAAATTTAAAAAATCTATAAAGCCAAAGGTAAAATAAATCACGCATAAAGTAGCCTTTTTGCCGCGTTTGCGATAGCCTGCGGTGCTATATCTCTCACGCAAAAGTCGCTTTTGTTTATCTTTTTCGCGTCTATTTTTTTGCCTGCGTCGATGGTTAAATTTACGGGCGTTGTGTAGGCGTTTCGCTCGGCAGGTCGGTTACCAAAAAGCGTGATAGAGGGGCGATTTTGCGCCCAGGCGATATGCGTCACGCCGCTATCGTTGCCGATAACAAGGTCGCAGGACGAGATAAAGCTTACGAGCTCTTTTAGGTTTAAGCTTAGCGGTTTTGCGTTTGAGTTTTTGATCAAATTTAGAGCTTTTTTCTCCTCATTTTCGCCGTTAAAGCAGACGAAAATTTCATTTTGCGGCTCGTCTAGCAGAGCGATAACGTCTCCAAATTTATCGTAAATTTTACTCGGCTCGCTAGCAAAAGGCGCTATCAAAATTTTCTTTTTTAAGCTTTGCGATTTACTTTGCGAGGCGCTAAAACAAGGCTGTTTGGCTAAAATTTCATCCTCGCTAAAGCTAAACCCCAAAGCAAAAGCTGTAAGTTTTAAATTTCTCAAGATGATATTTTCTCCGTAGTCGCAATTAAATTTATGCCTGTAAAACAGCGCCGCAAGCGGTTCTCTGGCGCTAAATTTGTCAAATCCGTAGCTATTTTTGTCAAGAAGTTTCGCAACCGCGGCGGATTTGATCAGCCCTTGCAGGTCGATGACGTAGTCGAATTTGCCCTCTTGCTTAGCAGAGGCGATCAGCTCCAAGCTTTTTTTGTATTCGCCGTTTTTTAGCGGTAGCGATACGACGCGCGAAATTTGCGGGCAAAGAAACAAAATCTCGCTAAATTTAGCGTCGGCAAACCACGTTATTTTGGCTTGCGGCAAGTGCTTTTTGATAAACTGCAACACGGTCGCCGCATGGACGATATCGCCTAGGGCGGAGAGCTTGATAACGGCGATGTTTGGGCTTAAATTTTTACTCATTTACCGCTTTTATAAAGATTTTTAGCTATCATTTTAGGCAAAAATAGCTAAAAAAGGTTTGAAATGGCTAAAAATTATATCTGCGTTTTTGACTGCGAAACGGTGCCCGACACCGCTCTTTTGCGTAAAATTTACGGCTTTGAGGGAAGCGATGCGGAGGTGGCGAGGCAGGCATTTGCCGCGCAAAAGGCAGCAAGCGGAAGCGAGTTTTTGCCCGTGATGTTTCACCGCGTCGTAGCAATTTCAGCTGTGATGGCGGACGAGTACGGTAAATTTTTACGCGTAAGCACGATGAAGGGCGCAAACGAGCGCGAAATCCTAAATAAATTTATCGGTTTCGTAAATTCGCACAATCCGCGCCTCGTGAGCTTTAACGGACGGGGCTTTGATCTGCCGATGATTTTAACTCGCGCGATGAGGTATAACGTCTCGTTTCCGAGCTTTTACGAAGTCGAAAACAAGGAGCTTGGCAAGGGCAAATGGGACGGCAACTACCGTGACAGGTACAGCGGTAAATTTCACTTTGATCTGCTTGACCACGTGAGCGAGTTTGGCTCCGTGCGCGGGCTAAAGCTCGATACGCTGTGCGCTAGCTTAAATTTGCCAGGCAAATACGACGTGCACGGCGATCAGGTGATGGAGCTGTTTTTTGACGGCAAGATAGATAAGATCAACGAATACTGCGAAAGCGACGTGCTAAACACCTACTGGCTTTTCCTAAAATACGAGCTTTTACGCGGAAATTTGACGCTGGACGATTACGCGGACGATATCTCGGTGATGAGCGAGTGGCTCGCGGCAAACTGCGCTCAGATGGGCTATACGCCGGTGTTTTGCGAGGCGGTCGATCGCGAACTGGTGCGCCTTGAAACGCAAAACTACGAGGATGAGCCGGAGCTTGATGAAGAGGGCGAGCAAGCCGGGACAGAGGGGTACTACACCGAAGAAAATATGCCCGAGATAAATTTAGACGAGCAGTGAGAATGGGCGAAAATTTAGCGTATTTTACTGGTTTGGCTAAATTTAAACGGCTTGCTTTTGTTAAAGCGTAATTTAATTTCAGCAAGTACCGATAGTTTAATATTTATAAAATAAAAGGACAACTGATGTATAAAAAGATCGTAGCTTTTTCGGCGATATTTGCATTGCTATTTTCCGGTTGCGCAGAAAAAAGCGCCGGCGTTAAAAAGATAGACGAGATACAAGGGCTTTATGCGTATAACGACGGATACTACGTCGTCGGCGACAAATATAGCTTTAGGCTAAACGAAACGGCAAAAATAGACGAAGCCAGACGCTTTTACGCTAGCGAATTTGCAAATGACATAAAAGACGATTTCGCGTCTATTTGCATATACGGCGACGATAAAAAGATGGTCGGAACATATGTCATTTTTCTTGATAAAAAGCTATTTTCGGATGAGAGATACGCTGCGCTAAAAGCGTCATTTGAGATGTTTGACCCAAACAAAAATATGCAAGGGTCTCAGACTATAAAAAGATTTTTGGAGTCCGGATATATAACCGGTTATTACTACCTAAGCGGAAGTACGGCAAACATAAGCGACGCTAAAAGAAAAGAAATTTTAACCTCGGGTAAATTTCAAAATCCAATCAAAGTATATACGAATGTAGATTGCGAAAAAATAGGCGCAAGCAGCGGCGGTGCGGGGATAGATCTCGGCGGTGCCGCGATGATCGTGGGTTTGCCCGTCGCCAGTGCTGGAATGATAGTGGCTTTTCCCGCCGTATTTGTAGTCGGAGCGGCTTTTTACGGTACTTTTTTCGTAGGTTGGGGGCTTGGATGTTTGCTTGGTTTAGCGCGTTGTTCATAGGACTAGGTTAATTTTATTTGCGAGCTTTGATTTTTAAAATATGCTAAAATAGCGTCAAATCACAAAGGAAAAAACATGAAAATTTTAGTAACCGGAACGGCGGGATTTATCGGATTTCACTTGGCAAACGCCCTGGTAAAAAGAGGCGACGAGGTCGTCGGATACGACGTGATAAACGACTACTACGACGTAAATTTAAAGCTCGCGCGCCTAAAAACGGCCGGCTTTGATATAAGCGAGATCGAGCAAGGTAAGCTAATAAGCTCAAAAACGCAGCCTAATTTAAAATTTATAAAGGCCGATCTAGCCGACGGCGAGACGATGAAAAGGCTTTTTGAGAGTGAGAAATTTGACTGCGTCGTAAATTTAGCCGCGCAGGCTGGCGTTCGCTACTCCCTCATCAATCCGCAAGCCTACATCGACAGCAACGTCACGGGCTTTATGAATATCCTAGAGTGCTGCCGCCACAACCAAACTAAAAATCTAGTCTACGCAAGCTCTAGCTCGGTTTACGGCCTAAACGAAAATATGCCGTTTTCTACGCACGAGGGCGTAAATCACCCCATCAGCCTCTACGCAGCGACTAAAAAAAGCAACGAAATGATGGCGCATACGTATTCGCATCTATTTGGCGTGCCGACTACGGGGCTGCGATTTTTCACCGTTTACGGTCCGTGGGGACGCCCTGATATGGCGCTGTTTTTGTTCGTCGACGCCGCGCTAAAAGGCAAGAAAATCGACGTCTTTAACTACGGCAAGATGAAGCGCGACTTTACCTACGTGGACGACATCGTAAAGG
>CAUQMN010000136.1:0-4733 GCA_963518765.1 uncultured Campylobacter sp. | reverse complement strand
ACGGACTCTAAGCTAAAGGGCAGCAATATAGTAAATCTAGACACGCTAACTCTGGGCGAAAAGGTCGAGTCTAAAGACGCGGTAGATCTGCCTTTATCGCTTGCTATCTCGATACTAAGCGATCAAAACAATCAGATAAATATCGACCTGCCGGTAGAGGGCGATCTAAACGACCCTGATTTTAAATACGGCGGCATCGTCTGGGCGGCGGTAAAAAAACTCTTTGCCGATATCACGCTGGCCCCGTTTAGATTTTTAGGAAATGCGCTGGGGCTAGGCAGCGAGGATCTAAGCACGATCGACTTTATGGCCGCTAGCAACGAGCTCATAGTCTCCGAGCAGGCTAAGATAGGCGACTTTATCAAGCTAACGAGCGCAAAGCCTAAGATGAAGCTAAGCATAACGCCCGTATATGCGGACGTCGATGAAGAGGCGTTTAAAAACGAAAAGCTAAACGCTAAGATCGCTCAAACCATGGCGCAAACGGGCAAAGACTATGCGGGCGCCTTGGCCATGCTGGCTCCGGGCGTCAAAGACGGCGACGAAAAAGCGCAACGAGAGGCGGCGCTAAAGGGTATCGAAGTAGAAAAAGAAAGGCTAATAAAGCTAGCTAACTCGCGCGCGCAGGTAGTAAAAGACGCGCTGATTAAAGCGGGCTTAGATCAAAACAGGATCGAGATCAAAAAGCCGGAAAAAACGGACGCTAAACAAGGAGAATACGCAAGCGTGATGATGGGAGCGACGTAGTAAGTTTGCGCCAGGGTTTTTTATTATCGCGCTAGTTTGCGACTAGCAGCAGAGCTTTTGCGTAGTTTTGCTTTAGCGCGCTTGCAGATGTTTTGCCGGACTGCGGGCTAAGGCATGACAATTTGCCAAAGCTTTGTCTCGCGCAGACTTGCTAGGCTCATCTGCGCTTTGTTTATTAGCGGTGTGAGCTTTAGCTTTGCAGCTTGGCTTGCCCCGCGGGCAAGACATAGCTTTGCGCTAAATTTGACGTACGCAGCCGTAAAACCGCCTAATTTTATATTTTTAAAAGCCGTGAACGCGGCGAAAAAATGCTTCGTTGCCGCTTTTTGCTCGAAATTAAAACTAAAATTTTAGATTTACTTGCCTGCTAGTATCCAAAAAAAGCCAAACGTAGCCCGCTTTACGGCCTAAACGCGTTTGTCGTCCGAGCTTTTACGTGCGGTTTTTAAATTTAGCGGCCTGCGCAAAACGGCAGCCTAAAATCTAAAATTTACGACCGCAAGTCTGAGATGCCGCCAAATTTACCCAAGCCTACTAAAAGCGCTAAAGAAGGCTGCTTGCTTCCTGCGCAAAATCTCGCGCTTTAAGCTTTAGTGCTACGTAAAAATCTCAAATTTAACCGCAAAATCTACGAATTTAAGTTTTAGTTCGGTAAAATTGGGCAAAAATTTCACAAAGGCAAATCGTTATGAGAGGTTACAAAATCTTTTCGGGCACCGCAAACGTAGAGTTTTCAAAGAAAATTTCGCATTATTTATCGCTTCCGCTTAGCGAAGCTACGATCAAACGCTTTAGCGACGGCGAGATCAGCGTGCAGATCGGCGAGAGCGTGCGCGGCAAGGATATTTTTATCATCCAGCCTACCTGCGCGCCTGCAAACGTAAATTTGATGGAGCTTTTGATCCTAACCGACGCGCTTAAGCGCAGCTCGGCTAGCTCGATAACGGCTGTGGTGCCGTATTTCGGCTACGCGCGCCAAGACCGCAAAGCCGCTCCCCGCGTGCCTATCACGGCAAAGCTCGTGGCAAATATGATGCAAACTGCGGGCATCGACCGCGTCGTCACGATCGATCTTCACGCGGGCCAAATTCAGGGTTTTTTTGATATCCCCGTCGATAACCTCTACGGTTCGATCATCTTTAACGACCACATCAAAAACAAAAATCTCAAAAACCCTATCATCGCTAGTCCCGATATCGGCGGCGTCGCGCGCGCTAGAAGCGTCGCAAAAGCCCTAAATCTCGATATCGTCATCGTCGATAAACGCCGCGAAAAAGCCAACGAAAGCGAAGTAATGAACGTAATCGGCGACGTAGCGGGCAAGGACGTAATACTAGTCGATGATATGATCGACACGGGCGGTACGATAGTAAAGGCGGCAAAGGTCTTTAAAGAGCGCGGTGCAACCTCGGTAATAGCCTGCTGCACTCATGCGGTGCTCTCGGGCAAAGCCTACGAAAACCTAGCAGATAGCGCGCTAGATGAGCTAGTGGTAACCGACACGATACCGCTACGCGAGGAAAACGAAAAGATAAAAGTACTCAGCGTCGCGCCGATTTTTGGCGAAGTGATCAGACGCGTGTATCATAACGAAAGCGTAAATTCGCTATTTGACTGATTTTAGGCGGCGCTTTGGTTGCCGGTTTTTTGATTAAATTTACCCCTTGACGGCGCATGCGACGAGTCTGCGCCGTTTAAATTTTACATATCCTTTGAAACATCAAATTTAACTCCCGATTTACAAACCAAAAATTTAAATAAATTTTGGTTTGCGCCGTAAAGGTGCGGGTCATGCCGCTCAAATTTGATCGCATCAAATTTGCTCAAAAAAGACCGAAATTAAACGTAACTTTTCACGTTTTTTTCACGGAGTGAAAAGTGAAATAATTTATATTATTCAGGCTAATTTTGTAATCTTAAATTTAATCCCCAAAGCCCTTAAAGTCGGCATTTGTCGCTAAAATAGAACTTAAATTCATATAGCTTTAAATTTGGGAAAATTTTGAAATAAAACTTAATGATAAAGGCGAAATTTAAAAGTTATTCACATACGGCACGGCGGTAAAATTTGAATCGAAATTTAAAAGCGAGCCGGAAGCCAGGCTCGCAAAAAGCCTCAGTGCGTGCCCTTGTGCAGGAAATAAAGTCCCAAGCAAAGCGCCAAAATCGAGGCGGCGAGATAGGTCATCTCAAGCGGCGTGGTGAAATTTGCATGCAAAACGCGCTGGAAAAAATTAACGATAAGCACCATGATGATGACTTTACCCAGTTTATCTTTAAGCTCGTCTAGAGAGTGTACCTCGAGGACTTTGCTCTGCTTGGACTTCTTAAGCTCCTCGATCTCGGAGATAAATAGCTCGTAAATGCCGAAGCTAAAGATGTAAAGCACGAGCGCCATGAGATAAAGGTCGATCGCGCCCACGATCTCGCCGACGACGTTGGAGTGGAAGTTCTCGGGGTGAAAATCGCCGAAAAAGTAGTGATAAACGTCGATGAAAACCATACCTACGTCGTAGCTTGCTATGACAAACAGTACGATGGCTCCAAGCAAACCGAATACTACCGGAAATAGCGTGAAGGCGTTGCTAAAGAGGAGAGTTTTTTCAAAAATTTTGCGCATTGATATCCTTTGTTAAAAAATAAAACGCGTATTTTATAGTATTTTCCTTAAAGATGGGACTCAAGAACTATCGAAAATAGCCGTAGTTAAAAAAGCGAAAACTTAATCGTGTTCGTCATAAATATCTCTTTTTTCTTCCGCTCGCGCTTCTTTTATGTATTGTTCGGCAAACTCTCGCATAGCCGTTGCAAATCTAGTAAAACCCTCCGTATCAAGGGCTTCGGCTTTTTCTTGATTCTGCTTAGCAAGCTCTCGCTCTTCCCGCCCGTAAGTAAAGGTATGCATTCCGCGTCGATTAAAAAGCGTGAGCGTGAATTCGGAGCGTATTTTATCGGCATCTCTAGCATCTAAAATATCGGCCACGGCTTTATGGATCCAAAGTCCGCCCGGATCGGCAGGCGCGTAGGTTAAAATTTGTCCGATATAGTGCCTAGCAACTCCTATATGCCCCGTCTCTTCGGTAATCCTTTTGGCCTCCTTGATCCACTCTTTAAATGCATTTTCGTCAAATTTTCCATCTTCTTTAACTCCCGGACAAAGTTTCCATTCATATAAAATATCGTAGGCATTTTGGGCCAGATAGCGTTTATTCTCATCTATTTCTTTAGTATCGTCGCTTTTGTCATGTTTGGACCGAAAGGCGAGAGCAATCATATCGGCAAAGAAGTGCGGATCGGAAGCGAGTTTTTTCTCGATTGCTGTAGGGGATTCTTCTGTAGAAAATCTTTTTAGCCAAGAAAAAAACCTAGATTCAATTTTAAGCAGTATGCCTTGATCTATAGTTTTTGATTTTTGAAGACGCTTAATTAGCTCAACTACATCATAGGCCACATAGCTATAGTTGGTGAGTTCTTGCATGCCACTTTCGCTATTAAGAACAGAGATAAGTGAACGAACGGCTAGGGCTTCATTAATCTCGGCTTTATTTGCCTCGTGAGCAGCGCAGACAACGGCCGCACCTTCGCGCCCATACGTAAGCAATTTTTCGGTTGTTTCATTTAAATCGCCGTCTGATTCATAAGGATTAACTCTGACGTTTTTCCAGTACAGACCCTCGCTGTTTTCTCCTAAATACTTAGAAACCGCTTTCCATATCTCTTCATTGAAAGGTAAAAGCAACAGAAATTTAGCGCGTTGCTCTAAAGACCAATCTTTTTGCATAATCATATCAACCCAATTAATGCCGATTTTATAAATTTTGATCTGCACATACCCGCTTAAAACCTGCTTTTCAACTTCATCATTTGAATCAAGAAATGTTGGCAATAGTTCATTTTCAACCAAATCATATTCTATCTCGCCCAAAGCTCGACCTACATTAAGCGGCGAAGCTACTTTTTTGGCAAAATTTATGCACTTTATCAAA
>CAUQMN010000135.1:0-4738 GCA_963518765.1 uncultured Campylobacter sp. | reverse complement strand
CGAGCCCGCGCTTAGTTTAAAATTTCCCGTCAATTCTTTAGAATTTGCTCTTTTACGGATGAAATTTAAACTAGCCGCCGGATTTCCCGCGCCGGCCAGCAGGCCGTTTGCGCCCTTTACGACTTCGACGCGCTCATAGGGCAACATGCTCATATCGTTTGCGCCTAGGCTAAATCCGCCGAAGCTTGGCATCGAATCAAGCAAATAATAATCTATCTTAAAGCCTCTTGCCGTAGGATATACGCGCTCGTCCCACTTGTTAAGCGTGACGCCCGGGATATTTCGCAAAAGCACCTGATAGTCGTTGATGTTTTGATCCTTTAGCCTGGCCTCCGTTATGACGGTTAGCGACTGGGGCGTTTGGCGCGAAGTGAGGTCTAGCCTCGTGGTGCTTTTTACCAGCTCTTTGGCGTTGTATTTGACGTCGTCGCGCCTTTGCTCGCTAGTGACCTCGACGGCCTGAAGCGTCTCTTTGCCCGCTGCGTTCTCGCCGTTTTGAGCGGCTAAAATTTGAACGGACGCTAGCAAATTTATCGCCGCAACCGAAAACAAAATTTTATTTTTCATCTTTTTCTCCTTTTAAAATTTGATCTTTTTATCCATAAATAAATCCCTGAAACGCTAAGCGCAAGCGGAGCTAGCCCGCACAAAAACCAGAAAAACTTAGTCGCAGAGTTATAATCGCCGTAGTGAGCTCGCCTAAACGTCGATAAAAACTTGTCCGTTTTGCTTGCTAGCTCGATATCTTTTACATCGATTAAATTTGCGCTGTTTTTATCGTAAGAAACGGTGCTTGAGTACTGGCTATGAAGGAAACCTTGACTCGGTTTTTGCCCGTAAAGCGTGATATTTGCGCCGTCAAAAAACGGAAAACTAACGTAATGCGTCCTAAATCCGGGCATATCGGCGGCTGCTTTTTGCACGAGTGCGTCGATTGAGATATTTTTATCGTAAATTTGCGGACCGATTACGAATTTAGAGTTATCAAAAGGCGGCATAAACATAAACCTAAGCTCCCACCAAGCACCGCTAAGCGCGACCGCAAAGATAACGGGCGTCGAAAAAACGCCGATAAATTTGTGCGAATCGCTCATAAAAACCGCCATTCTCGCAAACCGAAGGCGCAGCAAATTCGCCCAAAAATTTCGGTAAACGATAAAGCCGCTGATCGAAATAATAAAGGCAAAAATCGCCGTTAGCCCAAGCAAAATTTGACCGCATTTTTCAAGAAGCAAATTTTCGTGAAGCTCGGTTATAACGCCGATAAATCTGCTATCATGCGGCACGAGATCGCTTTTTATCTCTCCGCTAAATGCATCAAGATACACGCACGCCCACTCTTTTTCGCCCGCTCCGTGCTTTAACAGCCAAATTTTGTCCGTCTTTTGGGGATCTGCGTCGATATTCCAGCCTACGATCTCGTGATGCGGATACTCTTTTTCTATTTTTTACCTTAGCTCGTCAAATTTTAATCTACTTTTTTGCTCGTTTTCGTCGCTATTTTTTGCGACGTAGATAACGCCTGGCATTAATAAATTATTTATCTCATCTTTATAAACCAAAACCGAACCCGTAAAACACGCGATAACTAGCGGAATACAAAATATCAGCGAAGCGTAAGTATGAATCTTATATATAATCTTTTTGCTAAATATATTCACGTTTAAAATTTGCCCTTTTAAAATTTGCTCTAAATCGGCGCGGATTTTAGCATTTTAATAATTAATAATTTCTAAAACTGTTATCAAAATACGGCTAATGATTTGCTAAAACGCTTTGAGACTAAATTTTAGCTAGCAAATTTAACCCTCCGCACGGCAAACAAACAGCCAAAACCGACTAGTAAATTTATACAAAAGCTCGGAAAAATCGGCCGGGCATGAACGAGTATATAAAAAAGGCTTGCAAATTTGACTGCCGAGCGAAGCCGGCGAAGAAGATTAAATTAGGTCGTAAGCAAAAGCGATTTTGACGCTTTAAATTTGAGTAAATTTTAAATAAGACGCTCAAAAACCAAGCAAAATAAGCCTAATCGCAATTTGAGCCGAGCCGCCAAATTTTAAGCGCAAATTTTATGCGATCCTCGCCGAAAAATAGGCCGAAATTTAAGCCCTAGATTTTCTCTCTTCTATAAATTTTACTCACGAATTTATCTATCTTATACGCCGCGCCAAAGAGTGCAGGCACAACTAGTAGCGTTAGCAGCGTCGAGCTAATAAGCCCCGAAATGATCGAGATCGCCATCGGGGAGTTGCCCTCGTATCCAGCACCCCTACTAAGAGCTAGCGGTAGCATAGCAAATATCATCGCAAAAGTAGTCATCAGTATCGCTCGCAGTCTTTTAACTCCCGCGCGCACGATGGCTTCGCTTAGCTCCACGCCCTCATTTGCGTAGCGGTTGGCGAAATCCACGACTAAAATCGCATTTTTACCCACCATACCGAAAAGCAAGATCGCGCCGACCATAACGAACAGACTAAATGAGTTGCCGCTAAGGTACAGCCCGACCGCCACGCCGCCAAACGCCAGCGGCATCGAGATCATGATGATGATAGGCAGCACGAAGCTCTCGTAAAGCGCAGCCAGGATCATATAGATGAGCACGACGCTAAGGCTGATCGTAAACACAAAGGCCGCGTTCGTGTCGTTCATCATCTCGATAAAGCCCGTCATCACGTAGTCAAAGCCCTCGGGCAAAATTTTACCGATATTTTCGTCGACACCTTTTTGCACGGCGCCCAGCGGGACGTTATCGACGTTTGCTACGATCCTGATCTGGCGCTGTTTGTTAAAGCGGTTTATCACGGAAAAGGTCTTGCTCGTCTTAAACTCCGCCACCGCGCTTAGGCTTATACTCTCGCCCTGCGCATTTTTGATCTTTAGCTTTTGCAGCGCCTGCGCGTCCCTGCGGTACTCGTCGTCAAACCTCAGTATCATATCGTACTGCGCGTCGCCATTGTCAAAGCTACCCAGCCTATTTTGCCCAAACGACGCGTATATCACCTGCGCGACCGCGCTAGGATCGATGTTTAGGCGTTTAGCTTTGTCTTTATTTACGCTGATTTGCAGCTCGTTTATCTTATCCTCGTTATCGCTACCCACGTCCGTCGTGCCCTCTATCGCACGCACCATGGCGATGGCTTTTGGCAGGATTTCGTCCAGCTTTTCTAGGCTATCGCCCGTGATCGTTAGCTGCACCGGCTCGCTGTCGCTACCCGTATCGACGTATGGTATCTGCAGGACTTTGACGCTGAGATCTTCAAATTTAAGCTTCTTTCTATACTCGTCCATTATCTGCGTTTGACGCTCTTTTCGCGACTCAAAACCCTTTAGGCGGACGTAAATTTTAGCCTTATACGCGTCCTTTGAGTCCGTGTAACCGGCGATCATATAGGAGTACTCGACGCGCGGATCGTTATTTACGACTCGCACGACTTCGCCCGCTCTAGCGCTCATAGCCTCAACCGAGATGCCCGGGCTTGCCTTTAAAAATATCTCAAACTGTCCCTCATCCTCGACGGGCAAAAAGTCCATACCGACCTTGCCCGCTAGGCTCATACAAAGAGCCAGTATGCCGAAGGTAAGGATAACAAACGCGGTTTTAAACCTCAAAATAAGCTTCAAAAGCCGCTCGTAACCGCTCTCAAGCGCCTCAAATATAGGCTCCGTAACGCGGTAAAATTTGCTCTCGCCCTCGCTCAAAAACCTAGCTGCGAGGCTAGGTATCAGCATAATGCAAACCAAAAACGACACCACGATACCGCCGCTCACGCTCATGCCGAAGGAGTTGAAATACTGCCCGACGATACCCTCCATAAAGGCAATCGGCACAAACACGCAAAGCAGCACCGCGCTAATGCTAAGCACGCTAAAGGCTATCTCGCGCACGCCCTCAAAGCTTGCTTTTAATGGGTTGCTCTCGCCTTCTTGCATCTTTTTTGAGATATTTTCCACGACCACGATCGCATCGTCGATAAATATACCGATACCAAGCGTGATAGCCAGCAGCGTGAGGCGGTTTAGATCAAAGCCCAAAACGTCGATGATAAAAAACGTACCCACGATACTAGCCGGGATCGCGAGTGCGGCGATGACGGTCGCGCTAAAGCTTCGCAAAAAGAAAAAGACGATGACGACGGTGAGCGCGACGCCTAGCATCATGTCAAATTTGACCTGATTTATGTGTTTTAGGATACTCTCGCTCTTTTCATAAACCCGCTCTACTTCGTAGTTTGCACCTAGTCTCGCCGCTAGATCGTCCGTTTTAGCCTTGAGTGCGTCTATCGTCTCGATCGTGTTTGCGCCGCTTACTTTTATAGCGTCGAGCAGCACTCCGCGCTTGCCGTTATACATCGCTACGGCGTCGGTGTCGTGATGAGATAGCTCTATGCGCGCGACGTCTTTTAAAAACACGTCCTTTTGTAGGCGTATCTCCTCTAGCTCGCGCACACTTTTAGCGTCAAATTCGCTCTTTAAAAATATCTCGAACTCGCTGTTTTCCAGTTTGCCAAGCGGCGCTTTTAAATTTTGCGATTTTATTATATTTATGACCGAGGCTGCGGTTAGGGCGTATTTATCGAGTTTAAACGGATCAAGGTAAATTTTAATCTCAGGCTCCAAAAAGCCCTTGTCATCGACCTTACCAACGCCTTTTACGCGCTGCAAAAACGGCTTTGCCTCATCTTTTACCGCTTGCATGAGCGCGGTTAAATTTTCATCCTTTCGGCTAACGAAAAAG
>CAUQMN010000134.1:0-4745 GCA_963518765.1 uncultured Campylobacter sp. | reverse complement strand
CGGATAGACCATGCCCATTGCATTTACGTCATATAGGTCCTCGACGCCGTATCGAAGCATCTTTAGCGTACCGTCGTAGAGCTTGCCTTTTACGTAGTAAAGGCCGTTTTTTAGGCTCGCTTCGGGCTTCATTACGACTTTTGGCTCCAACGCCTGCGCACCGATGGCTAGAAGCGGAAGTAAAAATAGAAATTTTAGGACTTTCATGGTTTTCCTGTTTTGTTTGATTTGGGTAATTTTAAAATTTGAAACTAAATTTAAGATGAAGGCGAGCTAAAATCCGTTATCTGTTTTTGTTTCTCAATAATCAATTCGCAAGTTGGTTTTTGATAATATTTCACGTAATAAAAATTTTAGCATGTGCTTGATAGCGAGGTTTAAAAATGGGTTTAGATATAGATAAAATTTTGCAAGCGCCGATGAAAGAAATCGAGCAAAAAGAACTTGAAAGGTTTCAGGAGATTGGGATTCTCAGCAAAAATCTACAGTTTTGGGAGGTAGAAAGACCCGTGAGATCATATTTGATTGAGAAACGCAAATACGAAGAGCAAGTTTTTTTCGTTTTTAGAGGTTTTAATTTAAATCTAAAATCAGACTCTGCTAATCATATAAATTTAAAAAAGTATCTGCAAAGCGACGAATTTAATATTGTTCTTAGTGGGTGCAATACTGCAAATGATCTAGAAACTATAGAATATTTAAATGGGATTAAACGGAGGGTTATAATTGTAAATTCCAGGCTTCCTAACATCAGCTCTTGTAAATTTGAAAATGAAGTATTTTTATATAATATCACTAAAGACAACACGTTTGGCGGATGTAAATTTGCAAAAGAAGTTTACGTAGATGGATATGCGTTTTTTCAGGCATGCATATTTAACGGCGATTTCATATCTGCAAATGCCATAAACGGTGATTTCATACCCAAAAAAAATGCTAAACAAGATATATCCTTTGCAAGTAGTATCTTTAATAAATCTTTTAAATTAGATACAAAAAATGAGCTGGGAGAGGTAAAATTTGAAGCCGCCCATTTTAAACAAAAATTTACTATGGATATAGGAAAATTTAGCGTTCTAGATTTCTCATGCGCCGAATTTGACTGTGAAGTTACTTTAGATGAGAAGCAGCTTGACGGAATAAACATAAATTTCACCAATGCCACATTTAACCAAAAGCTAAGTTTTAATAAGAGCATAATCAACTGCGAACTGCTTTTCAAAGATGCTTGTTTTGAAAGTGACTTAACTTTTACAGAAGCCAAATTTAATGACGTAGTAAATTTAGATAAAGCAAAATTTAAAGGGGAAGCGCAATTTCGCGGAACTAAATTTAGCGAAGCAATACTAACAGAAACAACTTTTGAAAATAAAGCCGACTTTTCAAATGTAGTATTCAATAATAAAGCAGATTTTACAAATGCCGTTTTTGAAGCGATACAGACTTTAGCTCTGCTACTTTCGCCGATGAGGCAAAGTTTTTTAATGCAGACTTTAAAGGCACGGCAATCTTTGAAAATATCAAATTTAAAAAAGAAGCAGACTTCAAAACAGATAGTAATCTTACTTTTGGAAAAGATGCAAATTTTAGTAATACGATTTTTCAGGATAATGCTTATTTTAATAATAGAGTTTTTGAGGATTTTGCCGATTTTCACGAGGCTGATTTTAAAAAAGTCGCTTGCTTTTATAGCGTAACTTTTAAAAAACCGGTTAATTTCTCATCAATTATTTTTAATGGTGCTTTAAATTTCGTAAATGCAAAAACGGATTTTACTTACGAAGAGCTTAAAGAGCTTATCGAGACTCAAATCAAATGCGGTAAAAGCGTCGATAATATAAAAAGAACAAATGATTTTAGAGATGGTTTTAGGCTCATGAAATACAACTTAAACAACAAAGGCAATGCGCTAGACGCAAGCTTGTTTCACCGCCTAGAACTATATTACAAAGAGCTAGAATTAGAATTTACTCTTGATAAAGATGGCGGAAATAGTAAAGAAGTGAACCCTGCCGATAAAACAAAAGACTCACCTAAAGATAAAAATCATATCGAGCTTTTTTTGGATTTGATAACGCTAAAATTATATAGAAATATCAGCGATCATCATACGAATTTACTACGAATTATAAATTTTATGGTTTTAACTATCGCGGCATATGGGCTATGTTTTTATATTTTTGATATTTTTTTATTGGAAACGATTGTTGCCAATCCTAAAGCGCTAGTATTTTCTATAATACTATGTTATATAGCCGGATTAATAGCGTACATGGCTAATCTTAGCATTAAACAAAGTGCGGTAGCGGTGATAGCAACCATTATATGCGTCTTTTACGGCATAAGCCAATATTATCCTATTTTTACTATCTATTTTATATTTTTGTATCTGACACTATACTTTGTGTTTTTTTATTTACACGAGTTTATACTTGCAAAAATTTTGACTTACTTGATTTGCATATTTATATTTTTGAGCAAACCATTTTTAATAGCGCCTTTTATAGGCATGTTTACGTCAGAACAAGCGGTTCAAAGCAAATTTAAAGAATACACCATAAGATATAATGAAAACGGCCTAGACGATATGCTGCTAGATGCAAATCTCACTAATACCAAAAAAGACGATAAATTAGATTTTATAGTCAAAAATAGAAAAACGATTTTAGAAGAGTTAGAATGCGAAAAAACGCTATTAATCAACTCCAAAAACAAATGCGCACAAAATGCCGATGAGACCGCATATAGCAACCCTAATAGTAAAAAACGAGAAACAATCAAAAAACCGTATGCAAAGGCTCTAGCCGCTCTAAAATACGACGAAACAATGCAATCAACGCAAAAAAGCGCAAACTTGCTGTATGGCTTCATCATGCTATTAGTCGTTTATTCGCTCACAAAAACCGCACGCAAAAACTCGATCGTGCCTAGCTAACGGTTTATGCCGCTATTTGCGGCAATGAAGCGAACGAGCCTTTTTAAATTTGCTCGCTTCTTAAATAGATGTTTGCGAAATTTAGCGGCGATTTTATTTTAGATTTTGCCGTTTGCGATAACAGGCAAGTAAAAGTAAAATAGATAAATTTAGCCGTCTTTTAGCGCTTCGGCGACGATCGTCCACTCTTGCACGAGCTTTTCAAAGCTAAAATTTGCATTTGCCGGGCTAGTAGAGGGTAGTTTGACGGGCGATTTGCCCGTTGCGTTTAAAATTTGAGTTTTTAGATATTTTTCGCAGATTTCGTGCGCTTTGCCGCCGTTTGCGTAGACTTGCGTGATATTTGCGGTTTTAAAGATCAGCTCTAAATTTGCGGGCTCGACAGCGGTCATTTTAGCATCGTTCGAGCCCTTTATCTCGCACGAGATCGCGGCATCGTAGATGGCGATGCGGCTGGCGAGCAGAAAATTTATCTTTTCATCCGTACTAGTAGGCGTCGGAGCGTTTAAAATCCCGGCCAGCACTCGCCAAAAGCGGTTTTGTGGATTTGCGTAGTAAAAGCCCAGCTTGCGAGAAACTACGGAAGGGAAAGAGCCGAGGATTAAAATTTTAGAATTTGTATCAAAAATCGGTTTAAAAGGATGGGTTTGGCTCATTTTGCGCCTTTTAAATTTGCCGCGTTAAATTTAAAATTTTCAAATTTGAAAGCAAATTTAACCGTCATTTTTACTCCTTAAATTTGGGTGAATTTTAGCACAAGATTTAAAAAGCGGATCAAATTTAAAGTAAACCAAAATACCGAATTTAATGCTGCCGATTTCGGCGGTAATTTTTCTACTCTACTTTTAGCGTATAAAACGGATTCAAAACCTCTACGAAAGTCTGATGAATTTCAAACAACGTCTTATCGCCAATCTTGCCTAGTTTGCGTTTAAATCTCTCGCTAGAAAACGACTTAATCTGAAAGCAATTTACCGCGGAAGCATTATCAAGTCCAAGCTCGGCGTAGTTTTCTAGCTTATAGAAAAACGGAATGTCTTTAAATTTATCCTGGTAGGTAGTAATCGGAAGTAGTATTTTTATGTCGTAGTTTTTGCCGTAGTCGCTATTTATAACCACCGCCGGACGCAGCTTTGCTATCTCGCTACCGATTTTGGGTTCAAAGTCTACAAGCCAAATTTCGCCTTGTAAAATTTCACTTTTCATAATAACTAAAATCTCCGCTTTGCGCTAATTCCAATTCTTGCGACGAGATTACCTTGTCGCTTTGAGCTATTTCGTAGCCTTTTTTCCATCTTTCAAGCTTTTTTTGCCTTTTGTAGCTCTTTACGGCTTCATCGACTACAGCAGACATCGATTTAAACGAATACGTCTCTTGCAGCTCTTTTAACGTCTCTAAAATTTCTGCATCGACCGAAAAAGTAACTTTTTGCTTGCCTGTTAGCGTCATTTAAATTCCTTTTATACTGATAAAATATACGGACGATTATACCATACTACGAGAGTTAAGTCGGTAAGAGAGGCAAATTTATTAAACCCGCTTTCCCTCGCCCGTCAAATTTAGGCGAGAGAAATTTGCGCCCTACTCGGCTGCGGTATCGGTAGAGGCATCCTCGGCGCTCTCAGGCGCGCCAGACTCGATCTCGTCGCTAAAGTCAGCCAAGCTTAGGCGTTTTAGCTGGCGGTAGCGTCTTTGCGCGTCGGCCTTGTTTTTAGCCAGCAGCTCGTCCGCGTGCTGCGGGTTGGTTTTCTTAAGCGAGTTGTAGCGAACTTCGTTTAGCAAAAACTCCTCGTAATGCGACCAATCCGG
>CAUQMN010000133.1:0-4749 GCA_963518765.1 uncultured Campylobacter sp. | reverse complement strand
CCATTACGCTAACGATAGTGGCGATATTTTTGCCAGTTAGCTTTATCGGCGGGGGCATCGGGCAGTACTTTAGGCAGTTTGGCATAACCGTCGCGGCGGCGGTTTTAGCCTCGCTTTTAGTCGCACGCTTAGCTACTCCGCTGCTAGCGGCCTACGTCCTAAAACCCGAGGCCAAAGAGGAGCGCGAAGCGGGCAAGCTAAAGACGGCCTATCTAAATTTGCTAAATTTCACGCTAGATCACCGTAAATTTACGCTTTTTATCGGCTTTTTGCTGTTGCTGGGATCTTTTGCGCTCATCCCGCTTTTGCCGACGGGATTTTTGCCTCAAAGCGACTCGGGTAGAAGCAGCGTAAATATCACGCTAGCTCCCGGCTCTACGCTAGAGCAGACTGACGAGAGGCTGCTAAATTTAACCCGCGTCGTTAAGCAAAACCCGGCCGTGCAGTCCGTTTTTGCTATAGCCGGAGGCGGCGGCGAAACGCACAAGGGCGAGCTGCTAATCACGCTAAAACCGCACAAGCAGCGCGCCGTCACGCAAAAGGAGTTTGAAGACGAGCTGCGGGCGGAGCTGGCTAAATTTAGCGATATGAGATTTGCCTTCGCTAACGATATGGCCGCGCGCGATATCTCGGTAATCCTAACCGGCGAGGACGCGGATGCGCTCTCTAAAACCGCCGCGCTGATAAAATCCCAAATGAGCGGAGTGACGGGCGCGAAAAACGCTCAAGTAAACGAGCCTTTGCAAAAGCCCGAAATCCGCGTAAATTTAATCAAAAAAGAGGCCGCTAGGCTAGGCGTGAGCCACCAAGCCGTAGCCGAGGCTCTGCGTATCGCTACCGTGGGCGACACGGACGCGGCGTCGGCGAAATTTGACCTGCCTGACCGCCAAGTGCCTATCCGCGTGAGCCTAGAGGAGAATGCGAGAAACGACCTTGAAATCCTGCGTAAAATTTACGTCCAAAGCGCGACGGGAGCGACCCTGCCGCTCTCAAGCGTAGCCCAAATCTCGTATTCGCAGGGCGCTGCTAGCATAGAGCGGTTTGATAAGCGCCGCAAGATCGCGCTCGAGGCCGATTTGCAGCCGGGATTTACCGTAGGCGAGGTTTTGGAGCAAATTTACGCGCTGCCCGCGATGAAAAACTTGCCCTTTGGCATCTCGTCGCCCGAGTACGGCGATAGCGAGTATATGAGCGAGATGTTTGAGCAGTTCGGTATCGCGCTGGGCTTTGGTGTGACGATGTTTTTACTGGTTTTGGTCGTGCTATTTCGCGATTTTTTACAGCCCGCTACGATATTTATCGCGCTTCCGCTTTCTATCGGCGGCGCGGCGGGCGGGTTGCTGCTTTACGGCGGGGCGCTTGATCTATCCGCCGTCATCGGCATCTTGATGCTCATGGCTATCGTGGGTAAAAACTCTATCTTGCTCGTTGATTTCGTCATCGAAAAGCGTTTGCGCGGAAGCGGCGTCAGGCAGGCTTTGCTAAGTTCGGGCGCGGAGAGGGCGCGACCTATCGTGATGACTACGATAGCAATGATCGCCGGCATGGCGCCTGCGGTGTTTGCTAGCGGCTCTGGCGCGGAGTTTCGCGCGACGATGTCGGTAGCCGTGATTTGCGGGCTGGCCGTTTCTACGCTGCTTAGCCTCGTTTTCGTGCCGACTGTTTACTCTATCGTGGACGATGCGAAAACGTTTCTTGGTAAACGCCTCTCTAAACTCACGTCCGTAACCGAGCAAGATAAGCAAAACGCGGCAGGATAGGAAGCTCGTTAAATTTAGCGCGTAAATTTATCGCTTTTTTCCGCGCGGATTAAATTTAAGCCTGGGTTTTACGGCTAAATTTAGCTAAATTTGCAAGCCAAAAGCCTAAATTTACGCGGCTTAATAATACCCCAGGCACATCGTTTCGGTTAGCTTTATGCGCTTTTCAAGCGGTTCGGGCGAGAAAAACGAGCACTTTTCTATGTAAATTCTATAGCCGTAGTCAAGTTCGAAATCGTCGTAAAATTTCTTTAAATTTATAAATTTTATCCCGCAAATTTCGCGTAGATCAAAAAGCGGATAGAGCTTGGAGCCGTTTTTGGCGACTAGATGCGATGGCGCTAGCGTCGTAAACGAGCAAAATGCCGACGTGAGCACGAGTCCGGCTAGGTCGCTGCAGCGTGCGGCCGCCTCGCAAAATCGCGCGGGGATGCTTTTTTTATGCAGAAAAACGGTACGCGAGTTTTCAAATTTAGCGCAGATCGCGCCGCTCCAAAACAGATACGCGTTGCCCGAGATTTCGGCGTTTTTTGCAAATTCGCAGCCAAGAACGTAATCGTCTAAAAACTCGTTTGGAGCAAGGGTGATTTTCATATTTTTAGCGCCTTTTTACGGGAAATTATAGCTAAATTTGCAAATTCGGCGCTAAACTGCTAATATTCGCAAAATTTTTTACAAAGGACGAAAATGAAAAAGGTTATCTCTACAAAAGATGCCCCGCAAGCGATCGGACCGTATTCGCAAGCGATCGCGGCTAACGGATTTTTGTTTATTTCGGGGCAGTTAGGCGTGACTCCTAGCGGCGAATTTGCGGGCTCGGACGTAAAATCGCAGGCGCAAAGATCGCTTCAAAATTTACAAGCGATTTTGAGCGAAGCGGGGCTTGGCTTTGAAAACGTAGTAAAAACGACGATTTTTCTAGCCGATATCGCGGACTTTGCGGCGGTAAACGAAATTTACGCCGAGTTTTTTAAAGAGCCATATCCCGCTCGCAGCACGGTTGCGGTAAAAACGCTGCCAAAAGGCGGTTTGGTCGAGATCGAGCTTATCGCGGCGACGAAGTAAAATTTAAAATCAAGGAAAAAAATGAAAAAGGTTATATTTGCGCTTGCGGTCGTTTTGATCGCAGTTTTTGGCGTCGCGTTTTACGGCTCGTCTAAGGCCAAAGAGTCCTACGATAGGGGCGTGGCTAGGCTAACGGGCGAAACTTTGCGCTTGCTGTTTGTCGACCTAAAGGCAAACGTGACGCAAAACGAGTACGACAAGGGGCTCTTTAGTTCGCGCGCGACGCTTACGTTTGAGCTAACCGACGGCAAAGATCCGGTAAAATTTGAGGCTAAAACCACGCTAAAGCATGGATTTGCCGAGATTTTTAGCGGATTTAAGGCGCACAGCGATATCAAGGCTCTAACGCCCGAAGCCGCCGCCGAAGCTAAAAAGATATTCGGCACGGACGAGTTTTTGAGCGCCGACGTGCTAATAAATTTAGATAAAACCCGCGACGTAACGCTAAATTTGGCCGAGATCAAAGTAGACGAGAGAAATTCGGACTTTATTATCTCAAAGCCTTTTGCAAAGGCTCAAATCAAAGAAGATAAGATAAAATCCCTAGAAATCGGCGTCGGTAAAGTTAGCGGCGGCGATAAGGACGATGCGGGCAAATTTGCGATGGAAAACGCTTCCATGCTCATCGAGCTTAGCGATTTTAAAAGCTTTAGCGATCTGGTTTCGTTTATAAATTTGCAAACCGCCTACGAAAATATATCTAAAGTAGGAATAAAGGTCGGCAAAATGAGCTTTAGCAACGCTAGAAGCTATGATTTTCCAAAAGCCGTTAGGATAACCGATATGGCGTTTTTAGCGCAGATTAAGCAAAATGCGGACGCAAATTTGCTCGATACGATGACGGAGGCTAACCTGGGCGCGCTAGAAATAGACGGCAAGAAAATCCTAACTCAGCTAAACGCCGCTATGAACGAAAAAAACGTAAACAAGCTTGCTATGGCGATGTATCTTAACGATCCTAAAGAATCGGCGGTTTATAAAATTTTAATGAGCGAAAACTACGTGCTGGAGATTAAGAATTTTAGCTTTAAAAACCCGGGCGGCAAGGAGATCAAATTTAACGCCGTAGCCGACGCATCGGGACTGGGTGTCAAAAGCAAAACGCTAGAAAACGACGCAGACGTGGAAACGGCGCTAAAGGCGGTTAAATTTGACGGCGAGCTAAAAGTGCAAGCCGCGTCTATAACGGAGTTTTTAAGCGAATATAAAGGGATAATGCCGGACAGGGATTTTAATGAAATGATTAACGGTATTAAGCCTTTTGAGGAGCGCATAAATTCGCTTTTTACTAAAGATGGCGAGTATATGAGCGCGAAATTTAAGCATGACGTCGGTAGCGATGATCTGCTGATAAACGATAAAATTTCGCTTAAAGAATTTATAATTAACTTGGCTGTAAATTAAGCCGCAGTAAAAGCAAGGGCGAAAAACGGCGCTCTTGCTTTGATTTTCATTCAAATCTAATACCACCCAAAAATCTTTTCCAAATTTTTTTAAATTCGCAATATTATCTAAGCTACTTTTAAGCCTCCTACTTGTATAATTCCAACTCACGAATTGAGAAACCACCTTTAACTTTCACGTTAATAAAGCCTTTTCTTTTAATATCGTAAGTTTTAATTTTAGCTAAATAAACTATTCTCTGATTTTTGAGGATATTTAATTTATCTTTTTAAATTATGTTTTTTAAATTAACACTGTTAAACTAATTAGTCAATCTTTGAAATCTAAACAAGTGATCGATTGAGCCAATCTTTTATCAGGCTTTCTTTGGAAAGTAGATAAGAAATAAAACTAATTAATAAAATTAAAGTTTTTTGATTAAAACTTCATATCAAATCCTAAGATATTTTATTTTAGGTAAATTTTATATGGAGAGTTTGATCCTGGCTCAGAGTGAACGCTGGCGGCGTGCCTAATACAT
>CAUQMN010000132.1:0-4751 GCA_963518765.1 uncultured Campylobacter sp. | reverse complement strand
ATCGAGATCCCGTACGGCTCAAACATCAAATACGAGATCGACAAAGATAGCGGCGCGGTCGTAGTCGATCGCGTGCTCTACTCAGCAATGTTCTATCCGGCAAACTACGGCTTCGTGCCAAACACGCTCGCAGCAGACGGCGATCCTGCCGATATCTTGGTGCTAAACGAATACCCTCTGCAAGCTGGTAGCGTCATCCCGTGCCGCCTGATCGGCGTGCTCGTGATGGAGGACGAAGCAGGTATGGACGAGAAACTACTAGCCGTACCGGTAACCAAGATCGACCCGAGATTTGACGGGATCAAGAGCTACAAAGACCTGCCTGAGGCCACTCTAAATAAGATCAAAAACTTCTTTGAAACTTATAAAATTTTAGAGCCTAACAAATGGGTCAAGGTTAAAGAATTTAAAGACGCCGACGCCGCTAAAGAGATCCTGGACGCGGCAATCAAAAACTACAAATAAGCCGCTCTCCCGGCTTGCTTGGCCACCGTTTCGTTAAACTCAAACAAGCGGCGGCCAAATTTAAACTAGCAAAAAAATCAAAAGGATAAAAATGGATATATTAAAGCTACTTTTAGGTAGCTCCGGCGGCATGATAGACGCGATGTCGCAAAAAAGCGGACTGGTGGCAAACGACGTAGAGGCCGTAGTTTCTAAGATTGCGCCGATTTTCATGCAAAGAGCGAACGAAAATTTTAAATCAGACGCGGATTCGTCAAATTTCCTAGAGATGATACGCCGCTCAAACCTTGATGAAATGACTGACGCTCCGCAAAATATCAGCGTCGCCGAGGGTAACGAACTACTTGGCGTGCTAACGGGCTCAAAAGAAAACAGTAACGCCCTAGCTAGCGACGTAGGATCACAGCTAGGCATCAGCGCGGACTCTATCAAAACCTTGCTACCGATGATCGCGCCGATGATCGCAGGCATGCTAAACAACCAGCTAAAAGCCTCAAATTTGCAAGGCTCTGCAGACAGCGGCTCCATGATGTCGATACTCACGCAGTTTTTGGATCAGAACAAAGACGGCTCGATCGTGGACGATATTTTTAGGATCGCAGGCAACTTTTTCGGTAAAAAATAAACTTTATCGCCTTAAGGCCTTTGCTAAAATAATAAAACGGCAAAGGTCTTGATTAGATCTTATTCGTAAATCCAAATTTTTCTTGCGTAAATTTAATCCCCATCCGTACAAAACCCATTTGCTACCGCCGATTATCCGCCTTATTTATGCCGATGATTTATTTTGAAAGATAAGCCTCAAAAACCGTAACAGCCTACGGCCTGCGCGAGCTAGCAACCCGGCATACGAAACCAATACTCGTCACTACGCTTTACACCCCGCAAAATTTGTTTTTTACGATTTTTATGAGAAAAATTTCTCTTTTTTGCTGATTTACCTTTAAAATGCGTCTTAGCGGGCTTAAATTTAGTTCTAAAATCTTAAATTTGATTTGCTTTATTATAATGTAAATCTAGTTTGATTATTTAAGTACTATTTCATTAAAGTCAAATTTAAATCTGAAATTTGTTTCTATTTTACACATTATAAAAGCAAAAAATGCCTACGTTCCGCGGCGTATCCATGACGCCGTAAAGAGTAACCAAGCGAAACAACGATAAATTTTTAACCGAAAAGCGCTGTTTAAAGCTCAAATTTTCTTTATTTAAAACATTAGACGATAACTTTTATCGCTTAAAAAGAGGCGATGAGAGATAATTACTTCGATATAAATTTCTCACAAAGGATAAAAAATGAAAGACTTAACTTTGATGACCAACATCGAAGACCTAAGGCAAGTATGCTACCGCAACGTGCCTAAAATGTTTTATGAGTACGTAGACACGGGATCTTGGACGCAGACCACGTACCGCGAAAACCGCACGGACTTCGAGCCGATAAAATTTAAACAAAAAATCCTAGTAGATATGGCAAATCGCAGCCTAGAGACCCAGCTGCTAGGCAAAAAGGTAAAATTTCCGGCTATGACCGCGCCGGTGGGTTTTATGGGTATGATGTGGGCGGATGGCGAGATACATATGGCGCGCGCCGCTCAAAAATTCGGCATACCTTTTACGCTCTCTACTATGTCGATCTGCTCGATCGAAGACCTAGTCGAAGCCGGAATCGAACCGTTTTGGTTTCAGCTTTACGTTATGCGCGATAGAGAGTTTATGAAAGACCTAATCCGCAGGGCAAAAGCCGCAAAATGCTCCGCTCTCGTCATCACGGTCGATCTGCAAGTGCTGGGAAATCGCCACCGCGATATCAAAAACGGTCTATCTACGCCGCCTAAATTTACGATACCAAATCTCATAAATCTAAGCACGAAAATCCCGTGGGGACTAAGGTATCTAAAAAACAGACGCTGGACGTTTAGAAATATCGCCGGCCACGCAAAAAACGTAAGCGATCTAAGCTCGCTAAGCTCATGGACTAAAGAGCAGTTTGATCCAAGCTTGCAGTGGAGCGACATCGAGGAGATCAAAAATCTCTGGGGCGGTAAGATAATTTTAAAAGGCATTATGTTGCCTGAAGACGCGCAGCTAGCCGTCAAGCACGGCGCAGACGCCATCATAGTATCAAACCATGGCGGACGTCAGATGGACGGCACTCTCTCCTCGATCAAGGCGCTACCTGATATCGTCGCAGCCGTCGGCGACAAAACCGAGGTGTGGATAGATAGCGGATTTTACACCGGTCAAGATATGCTAAAAGCGTGGGCTATGGGCGCAAAAGGCGTGATGCTCGGACGTGCGCCTGTTTATGGGCTTGGCGCATACGGCGAGGAAGGCGTTACGCGAGCGCTGCAAATTTTATACGACGAGATGGATACGACGATGGCTTTTGCCGGACATAGGGACATTAAGGACGTAACAAGCGATATTTTGATCCCAGGCACCTACCCTACGCCAAGCGTTTAGACGAGTTAGGCGGATTAGTCGGCATGCGGCTGCGCTAATCCGCCTTTATCTTATTTTAAACTTAAATTTAGGCGCTGGAACAAATTTATACCTGATTTACCGAGCGCCCGGCCTAGAGCAAATTTAACGCAGGCTCTCCGCATAAACTAAAGGCGGCGCAAAATCTTAAATTTATCCTGCCGCCCGCAAGCTACGTCGCCTTTTTGCTTAACGTAAAATCTCTTAAAATATTGTAGCGACTAGCCTGACCTAATCTTGGTTTAAAATCCCAAACAACGGCATTTTTGGATTTTACCTCTATAAAATTTACGAAATAAAGCAAAATTCGCCGACTCAAAAGATGATTTTACCCGCTTCTCTAGTTTTTGCCTTAAATTTAATCCGCCAGGTCTTGACAAAAGCTAACGCAGTTGCCGCTACTTAAAAATTCTCTCGTCAAATCACGCAGTCAGGCTTTGTCGGTTTTTGATTTATATTGGCAAGGCGTGGGGCTAAAGCCGAGTTTACGGGCGTATTTTGCCGTTTCGCAGATATATCTTTAGCCGCTAAATTTGGCGCAGCCCACAAAAAGGCCGTTTCGCTCGCACTCTTGGGCGAGCTTTTTGATTGCGCCAAATTTGACGCGCCGTTTTGTAAAGCAAGGCTGTTTGCTAAATTTAAGTTGCCGCAACATCAAATTTATAAGATACCGAAGTAATAATAATCTTGACGCGTCAAAACAGCTTATTTTAGCCCTTTTTTAAGCTTCCTAACGAGAAATCTCGCCAAATGCAGCTCGTCAAAAAGCGATTTTTCGATGCAAAGCGGACGGTCAAAAATAAGATCGCAGATAAGCTCCGCGCCAAGCACGGCCGTACAAAGCCCGCGCGAGCCGTGAGCGGTGCTTACGTAGACGTTTGGCACGTATTTTGGATGCGGATTGGACTTGCCTTTCGTCCAAAGCAGCGATTTGTAACTGTCTTTGTAAAAATCCTCATCATAAAGTCGCCCGATGAGCGCAAATCGGTCGCCGCTATAGCTGCGGTAGCCTACTTTTGAGCCGATTATTCGTATGTTTTGCGGTATTTTAGCTGCGATGTTTAAGCTGTTTTCAGGCACAGTCAAATTTGACGCATCTCGCGCCTGTACGGGGTTGCTCGCGGTTTTGGCCGGCAAATCCATGATTTTGCTTAAATTTACGCCGCCCTTGTTCAGCTCCAAGCGATCCGTATTTTCAGCATCGCCGTCTGGGCCGATAGTCAAATTTAGCTCCCGCGCTCCGTTTAAATTTAGCCACTCGTTTTTTGCAAATTTGCCGTCCAAAAACTCGGCAACGTCGGCTAAATTTTTCTTATCGTCGCTAGAGCGCGACTCGTCCAAAAAAAGATTTCTATCATAAGTCGCGCCGATCACCTGCACGCCTTGGGTAGGCGGGCATACGTAGCCTTTAGCGCTAAAGGGCGCAGGCGTCCAAACGGCTGGCTTAATATGCGTGACCTGGCCGCGCACGGAGCTGAGCCTGATGTCGTAGTCCGCAAAGAGCTCCATACTCTCGCTACCGATAGCAAGTACGAGTACGTCCGCATCGATGATTTGCCCGTCCTTAAAGTGCGCCCTAACCGCGCCGCCCTCAAGAGTCTCAAAGCCCGTAAATTCGCAGTTTAAAAGCGTTTTTATGCCCATACTTGCCCCTTTGCACATCTTTCTGGGGCGAGCTTTTGCGCCCTTAAAAATAAACGCGCTAGCGTAAGGCTCGTTATCAAATTTTAGCTCAAAAACGCCATTGTCCGCGTCAAATTCGTGCCACTCGTAAAAGCGCTCCAGCGTCTTTTGCTCGTACG
>CAUQMN010000131.1:0-4751 GCA_963518765.1 uncultured Campylobacter sp. | reverse complement strand
AATTTTGGTCTCATATTTTTCCTTTTTTGTTTTGAGATTATGTTGATTAAATTATGCTTAAAGTATATCTAGATTTTGTTTTATGAAAGTTTAAAAAGCGGCGATAATGCGAAAGAATAGGGTAAATTTAAAGGCTCTTCTAAATTTATGGCGACGATCTTAGGCTTTGCGGGCGGACTTGGCGTAAATTTAAACAGTAAAATTTAGCGACTTTGAGCGAGTTTAGCGCGTATCGTCCGCCTTTTGCTTTGAGATTATCAGGCTTGAGTCCAGCTCAAATTTCTCACCGCTTTTAGTCTGCAGATAGTAAAATTTACCCAGAGCCGATAGGACTTTGACGTTGTAGAGCTTTACGGAGTCGTCTTGCTTCCAAGCGTACGTTTTGCAGACGGGAGAGAGATTTATCGCGCTTGCCTTGAGCGAGCCGCTACGATTGCCGTTTTTATCGTACGTTAAAACCGAGTTTTCAAAAACGACCTCATCGCTAGACGCAACGCCTATATCTGTGCCGTTAGCGTCTATAAATTTTATCTCGTCGTTTACTCCGCTAAAAATATACGTCTCGTTGCCGTCTTTTACGACTAGCTCGGCTTTTTGTTTATTGTACGAGACGATTTGCGCCTTTTGTTTTGCGTAGCAGCCGTCCTTTGCGCCCGCGCCGATGCAGCCGTTTTGATTGTTTTGGCAAACGCTTTTTGGCAAAGCGTTTAAGGCGTCTTTTTTGAGCGATAGCATTTTGTAGTTTATATTTCCCAGATCGGCTACTTGGACGATTTTACCGCTCATAACCGCGACGATGACTAAATTTATGATTATCAAAGACCAAAAAATTATCTTAAAATAATCTATATCCTTAGATGTTATAAGCGCACTAAACAAAACGGCGAAAAATGCCATAAAAAGCACTAAAAAAGCGGTAGTAAACCCATCCTCGCTTACGCGGACGTAGACAAGCAGAGCCACCATAAACGGAGTCGCAAAGGATAAAAATCCGTGCGATATCATAAAAAATAAAAGAGGAATGTCAAATTTACTGTTTTTAAAGCTGCAAAGTAGGCAAAATATGACTATCGCCGCTATAATCAACAGGAAATAAGAATTTAAAAAATCTACCGCGCTCGGGCAAAAATATCCTGCACCGACAAATGCTATGCCTGCAAGCGTAGCTATCAGATAAATCGCGTAAAAAGGCGTTTCGTTTTTTTCGCCGCCGTCGTAAGAAACGATCAAAACCAAATGCAAAGCAGGAAATATATATAAAATAACAAATAAACCAAAACCCGATATCGCTAGCGCGCTAAGTAACGAAAAGATACTGTCGCTGCCGGCTACTGAGAAAAATCCGACATTTTGCGAGAAGATAAAATATATTATAAATGGAATCAGCCCCAAAAGCGCGATTAGAATCTGATAGTATTTTTTCACGCGGCAAATTTGCTCCGAGACGAAAAGCTTGATACGCTTTTGATTATATACTTCGTTATATTTTTTGTAAACGTCCGAATCGCGGCTTAATTTATCCAAATTCGCAAGCAAATTTACCTGGCGATAAATTCTGTCGTTTAGCTCGTCTATATCCGCAGCCGTTTGCGAATAATTATCGCAGCTAAGGTTTTCAAATTTAGCCAGTCTATCTTTTAACAGACCGATTAGTCCCGAGACGTCCTTGTCGCACTCTTTATTTTTAAGCGTTTTGATAAAATCGCCATACTCCTTTATGGCGCTATTTTTTTCTTGGATTAACTTTTTAAAATTATCCATTAAATTTACTTCAAATTTTTAAAACTTATCGGCAACTCCAAATTTAGCCCCTTCACGAGTCTTATGCATTCTTGCAGATCATCGATGCTTTTGCCGCTTACGCGCACCTCTTCGCCGCGGATTGCCGCAGTTACTTTTAGCTTTGCGTCCTTAATCGCTTTGGTGATTTTTTTCGCGTTTTCACTATCTAGGGTGTCGTTTAGTTTTAGCGTCGCCTTTAAATTTGCGCCGCTCGCGCTCTCGCGTTTGCTTTCAGTCACGGCTACCGGCGGGATATTTCGCTTGATGAGCTTTGAGATCACGATGTCTTTTAGCGCGTCGATTTTGTTGTCGCTAGAGCTAAGAAGTGTGATGATTTTTTCCTTTTCGTTTAGCTCCACCTCGGCCGCAAGCCCCTTAAAATCATATCTTGCCGCGATCTCTTTTTTTGCCGTCTCTAGCGCGTTTTTGACCTCCATCATATCGACCGCCGCGCTTATATCAAAACTATGCTCAGTTGCCATTTTTATCCTTTCAAAAATTCTTTTATATTTTCTACGATCATCGCTACGAGCCGCTCTCTAGCCTCAAAACTCGCCCAAGCTACGTGCGGAGTGAGTATCAAATTTTCCTTGTTTTTGATATTTAGTAGCGGGTGATCCGCGCGCATAGGCTCGGTCTCCAGCACGTCCGAGGCAAATCGCAAATTTCGCCCATCTATCGCGCGAGCTACGGCGCTCTCATCCACGATACCGCCTCGACCGAAGTTCATCAGTATGGCGCCCTCTTTCATCAAATTTAACTCCCGCTCGCCGATCAAATTTCGCGTTTTTTCGTTTAGCGGAGCGTGGATACTCACGATGTCGCAGCCGCTTAGAAGCTCGTTTAAATTTAGCCTTTTAAACTCGGCGTTTGCGTTTGCGCCGCTAGTTGAGTAGTAGCTCACTCTCGCGCCAAATGCCGCCGCTATGCGCGCCACACCCCTGCCTATCTCTCCAAGCCCAATGACGCCAAAGCTCTTGCCCGCTATCTCGCCGATACTGCGGTCTAGATTCGTAAAAATTTCGCTCTTCGCCCACTCGCCGCTTTGCGTGTAATTATCGTAAAATTTGATGCGATTCGTCAGCGCAAAAAGGCAAGCAAACGTGTGCTGCACGACGCTAGCGGTGGAATACCCGGCGACGTTTTTCACCGCGATGCCTTTTGCTGCGGCGTAGGCGAGATCGACGTTGTTCATACCCGTCGCGCTTATGCAGATTAGCTTTAAATTTGACGCGTCCATCGTCTCTTTGTCGATTATGACTTTGTTCGTGATGACGACATCCGCGCCCTTTAGCCGCTCTATGCACTCGGCCGCGGCGGTCGTCTCAAAGCTAACAAACTCACCAAACTGCTCAAAAACGTCCAAATTTACGTCGCTTCCAAGCGTCGCGGCATCGAGGCAGACTATTTTCATTTTGCGTCCTTATTTGATAAAGTGCCCTACGAATTTGGAGTAGTTATCTAAAATTTCGCCGCCTCTGCGGTATCCTAGCGCGCATGCCTCGTAGGCAAAAAACACGCCTGCTTGGTAGCTATTTCCGGCGGCGTCTTTGTTAAATTCGTAAAATTCCTGATAGATCGCGCGGTTTTGATCGTAGTCGCCGCCGTTTTGCAAGCTCACGCTACCGTCGGCCTCTATCACGCTCACGTTTGCGCCCTCTCGTCCGAAAACCGGCTTTTTCACGCATTTTTTGCCCGCGATCGGCTTGTCGCTAGCTTGCAATAAAAGCGGGTGATTCGGATATAAATCCCATAAAATTTTTAGTATCCCTTTGCTTTGGAAAAGCAGCGTGTATGCGGGATTTAGGATGATGGCTTTTTGATTTCGGACGATGTTTTTTAGGATTATGGCTAGCTCGCCTTCCTCTACGGCGATGTCCTCCCACGGCACGAGCTTAAACCAGTACTCGTAGTTTTCTCCGTCAAAAAACACGCCCTCCTCGTCGTTAAATACGACCTCGTGAACGTAAGCAAACGCCGTGTGAAAGCCCGCCTCTTCGGCGATATATTGTAGCAGCTTCACGGTCTGCTCATCCTCGCTACTGCCCGCAACCGAGCTAAATAAAATTTTCCAACCCTCGTAGTGCTCGTTAAAACTCTCGGTCTCCTCATCTAGCGTCACGAGGCGCCTAAAATTTTGCTTTAGGGCGTCATAAAGGTCGTTAAACTGCGCACTCTCGTCCATGCGATTAAACTTAAGCGCCGCCCACTGGATGATCGCCGTCTCAAACACGGCCGTCGGGGTGTCGGCGTTAAATTCGATGAGTTTTACCTGCTTGCCGTCTAGACCGCCTGCAAGGTCAAACCTACCGTAAAGGTGCCAGTGCACGTCGTTTTCCCAGCTTTCGCGCACTAGATCTACGAGGTTAAACGGGATGCCCACCTCGTGGTAGAGGTTGTTATCGATGACGTGCTGGGCGGCTGCGACGAACATATCGTATAGCTCGTTTGCGGCGTTGTAGTAGGCCTCAGCCTGCGCCTCGCTAACCTCGACTAGCTCGTCTGCTACGTAGTCGCTGCCGTCTGGATCGGTGTGCCACGTAAAGCCGATCTCGCCTAAAAATTCACTATTTAGCGGTTCGATTTTTTTTAAATTTATCATTTTATCCTCCAAAACTTGAGCTTGAACTTGAACTTGATCCGCCGAAAAATCCGCTCTTTCCGCCGCTTGGTTTACCAGCCGAGCTAGCGGCTTTGGCTTTGTTAAAGCTATCTACGCTCCTTGAATACGCACTCGGGTTTTTATACGCGCTTTGGCGCTGCGACTGATAGCCCGGGTTGTTAAATAGCTTGTTACCGATCCAGCTGCCGATGATCGCGCCTGCAGCCGAGGCTAGAAGCGTCTCGCCAAGGCTCATACCGCCGCTTGAAAGTTGCGCGTTTTGAGCGTTTGGACTCGTCAAATTTGACGTTCCGGCGTCGATTTTAGCGTTTTCCTCGGCGATTAGCTTATCCATCTCCTCTTTGCT
>CAUQMN010000130.1:0-4758 GCA_963518765.1 uncultured Campylobacter sp. | reverse complement strand
ATACCCGTCAAATTCCTTCAGTAGCGTTTCTATATCCTGCACGACTCTTATATCGCTTATTTGCACCTTACTTCCTTGCGTTTAAATTAAACCTGCCCGCTTAACATTACGACTTCGCATATATCCAGACTCGGCTCATTGTCTTTATCAAACCCTTTAGCGATTTGCAGTTTTACGCTTTTAGCGTATGAGGGCGAGAAAAATACCAAAGTGTGCACCGGTCTTTTTTGCGACCTATCCAGGCTTTCGTATTTATCTAGCCTGGTGAAGTATCCCGTTCCGCTTTCAGGCTCGCCTGCATCTTTATATGCTTTATTGCAAGCCTTTTGAGGAGAGTTTGGGATTACAAATACCAAATTTATAGTATTTATGCCGTAGCGTAGCTCGAATTCTTTAAATTTATGGTCTTCGTTATAGTTTTGCTTTAGCTTTTTATCCAGTTCGCCGTCGCTGGGATTTTTGCCTTCGTTTAAATTTAGCCGTATTTGACTAAAGCCCTCTTTGTTTTCAAATTTAGCCCCGTTTAGATAGTAGATGTTTACGGGCAGATTATCTTTTTGCGAGGCGTAGTTTTTAAAATGCAGCCTTATGCAAGCAGAGTTGCTATTAGCGCTATATTTGTCCGTATTTGAGATATTAGAGCCGCTAATATCCCCGGGGTCTGATATCCTAAGCTTATTTGATTTTTTAGCGCAGGTTAGTATAGAGCCCCTATCGCTCCTACATAAATTTACGAAGTCTTGCATCAAGGCGTGATCGCCGTTTACGGTTTTTTGGCTAAGAGCGCGGCTTGGCACGAAAGCTACTCTGGTACAAGGAGAGTTCGCGCTACAACCTACTATGGGTAAGTTTATAAAATCGCATCCTAGTATCAGGGGTATGCCGTTTGATTTTATCGTTCTTCCTCTTACGCTTTTTAGCACCACCCTGCCGCCGTGTTCGCAGGTTATAATATCGTCTTCTATGACCGGATGTAGATACGAGAGGCTAGTTTTAACCGCCGTTTCGTCAAACGTTTTATCTTCGGGAGCGATTTGATTTAGTCTCTTTAGCTCTTTAGCCTTTTTACTAGCCGGTTTTAGCTTGATATTTAGGCTATCTTCTTTTATATCGTAGTTTAGCAGCCTAGCCTGAGAGTTTTTGTATAGTAAATTTAGCCCTCCTATGCCGCTATGAGTATCTCTTGGCTGAAAGATATACGCGGCGTAGCTTTCGCCAGCTTGGCCATCCTTGCTAGCTTGGTTTTTAGGGGCAAGCGATAAGGAGACCTGATTTGCGTCTTCTTTGTTTTTCAAATCGTTTTTGTCTTTGTTTTCTTTAAAGCAAAGCTCGCAATCTTCTTTTTCCTCGCCTCCCGTTAAAAGCTTACTCATCATAAAGACTTTAGCGTTTAGATATTTAAAGCTTAAATTTATATCCTCTTCTGCGCGCCTAATATCAAACGTACTTTCGTTTTTTAAAAATATATCGCAGTTTTTATGGTAGATATGTATAAGCTCGCTAGGCTCAAACCTTATCATCTTTAAGAGCTGTTTTGCTTGGTACCGTTTATCTTCTTTGGACATATCTTCTAGCGCTTGGATGGAGGGCAGGATTATGCTTCTTTGATCCTCGTCTATCTCTTTTTTATATGCGCTGCGCGATTTTTTTGAGAGTACCAAATAGCGCTTCTTATCGTTAGATAGATATCTCCACCCCTCAAATTTAAGCTCGTACGCGCTTTTGCAAATTTCTACCCTAGCCTCTATCCATTTTTCAAGCTCCGCGCTATCTTGCTTATGGCTAACGTATGGGCTTATGCCTTTATAAAAGTCCGATATATACGTGAGTCTATCTTTTGCTTGTTCTAAATTTAACTTTTTATCCAGAGTAAAAAATCTACATCCATATATCGCAAACGTCAAATTTAGATCATCTTGCATGACCTCTGAGGCGAGCGTTTTTGTGTTGATATCCTTGATATCTTCTTTATCTATGATTTTTATTAGTAGATTATCTTGCGTATAGGCTAGCAAGCAGCTAATGAGATCTTCTACATTAGGCGCCGAGTCTAGATCATCGTATCCAAAGTCGTTTACGTATAGGCTTACGGGATATATTACGCTTTCTAGGATCGAGATCTTTTCTTCTTCCATATTGCCTAGCCTCGGAAGGTTTTTTAGATAAATTTTATAAAACAGTATCTGAGAAGCTAGGGTTTGTAAGTAGTCGTTTAGGTAGTTTAGGGCTTTTGCTATATCTTTATCTTTTATCTTGGCTTCGTTTTCGGGATGGTTTAAAAGATACTCCATCAGATATAAGCTCTCTACTAACTGCTTCATAAAGTGAGAAGCCTTTAGCACGTTTATAAGATGAAGTTTGGAGGTGTTTTGATAGTCGAATTTTTCCGTATAGCTTACCATGCCGTATCTAAGGCCAAGATCCGAGATAACCGATACGCTTGGCTCAAATACCTGATTTGCGTCTGTTTTTACGGTATCTGAGCTAAACGTATTTTTATACTCTTCTTGCTTATCGAAGTATCCTTCGTCGTATTCGTCGTAAATTTTATGCATAACGGAGTCTATATGATGAATCTCTATGCCAAGAGTATCTCCTTTACTGGCCTTGCTTATATTAGAGCTTACGTTTTGTTTATTTAGCTCCTCGCAGGCCGTTTTGTTTTCTTTTACGATATCGACGCAATCTTCTAGCGTAGCCTCGTCTTTATCGTCTTTGCTAAAGCCAAAGAAGCTTTTTATCTTATCAAACGCCTTGCTAACCATGCCTCCTATAAAGCCATACGGGTCTAGTATCCTAGCTACCCACCTTATGCCTTTATATATGACCTTAGCTATAAAGCCTAAAAACCTAAAAACGATAACCGGCAAGGATATCCATACGCCTCCAAAGCCCGGAGCGTTAAAGGTATATAGCTCCTTTACTTCGTTTGGATAGACCGAGCAATAAACCTGAGCCAGATGTCCTCCTAGCGAGTGACCAGTTACTACACGAGGAGGGGTAAGGGCATAAGAAACGCTTAAAGAGCCTCTAGAATGCAAAGAAGTGCTCGCTTGAGAAGATCGGGACGAAGAATTTAAAGAATTTAAAACGCTTGAGCTATATTTTGATTGATTTGAGTCGATGGACGAATTTGAGCTATCATGGTTAGGTTGTGAGCTTGAATTTGAGTCATTATTCGGAGAATTTTTATAGTAATGATCCGTTATGCTTTTATAAATTTCGTCTTTTAATACCTTAAGAGATACTATCTGATCCAGCGCCGCGCCGAAAAAGGCTATCATGCCGTCTGTTATAACCAGGTCTTTTATGCCAAGCTCCGTACCTCTAAAGCCTATTACGTAGTTGCCAAATTTACTATCGTAAAAGGCGCTGGAAGAATACCCCGTGATAGAAGTATCTTTAACGTGATGAAGCAGTTCGTAACGGTTTACGAAGGATTTGGTGCGGAGGGAGAGGGGGTGGAAGCCGGGTTTGTCTGCAAAAACCTGCAATTCATTATTTTCATTGGCGTACACAAAGCTTTGAATTTCGTTGTTTATCTGTTTTTTTTCAGGCTTTTCGTCTTCGCTTATTTTTGGTTTTTCTATGACCATATCCTGATTAAACCTAGCTTCTATGGCTAATGCATAAGCGGTGGGTTCGCCGATTTGCCTATTGTATTCTCTAGATATGTCAGTTTCGTTATCTTCGGTTATTTTATCGCCTTTAGTTATACCATCCGCAAATTTCCACCTAGCAGGCTTTCTTTCTTTAAATTTATCAAACCATCCGTCTTCTTCATTCTCGTTTACCCAGTGAAGCATAGCGTAGCTAGCGTCTGCTATGTCTGCGTAGTCTTTAAATTTAGATATTAGGTCTTTGGTTGAAATTTGATCCGACATTTTTAGCCTTTAAAATCTACTATTTTTCTAAGTCTTCCATATAAAATTTATTCTTTACTTCATAATATTCAAATCTATCCCTAGATAAAGAAAATCCTCTTCCTTCGTCTCCGAAGAGACCGTAGCTCTTTACCTTGTCTGAGTATTGTATATACATTGTTATCGGAGTTATGTTTCCTTCTACATCCGAGTAAAAACTACCTAATCCTATTCCGGGAATTTTATCTAAATTTTCTTTGCCTATTAAATTTCTAATTCTTTCTTTGTAAATTTCAGGGACTTTGGGTTGTTTGCTATACTCTCTGCTGTAATCCGCCGTATCTGTATAGTATTTTTTACCGTTGGAGAGGGTTTGGGCTATTTTTGGGTTATTATAATATCTTTCTTTAAGCAGCTTTCTCATCATTTTATTTCGCTCGTCTTTATCTGATATGCGAGATACTTCATCTAAAATTTGTTTATTAATAAGTCCTCTCTCTTTCTCTCTTTGCTGAATTTCTTCATAGTATTTCTTATTAAATATATAAATCCCTCCGTATTTATTATTTAATTCGCTTTTATTGCTAGTATCCTTTGCACTACATCCTACTAAAAATGCTATAGCTAATAGGGCTAATATGCTTAAGGTAAATTTCACTACGTATCCTTTGGTTTTAGTGTCGGTTTGTATTATAGCTATTTATTTTTTAAAGATAACCATATCCTGATTAAACCTAGCTTCTATGGCTAAGGCGTAGGCAGTGGGTTCGCCCTCTTTTCTTAAAACGTTGCCGTCTTCGTCTTTTATATCACATCGTAGCGTATCGCCAAATTTTATATTGTCTTTAAATTTCCACCTAGCAGGCTTTCTTTCTTTAAATTTATCAAACCATCC
>CAUQMN010000129.1:0-4774 GCA_963518765.1 uncultured Campylobacter sp. | reverse complement strand
TTAGGGCAATAGCTCCAACGGTAGAGCGCTGGATTCCAAATCCAATGGTTGGGGGTTCGAATCCCTCTTGCCCTGCCATCAAAAGGTTGAAAATGGAAAAAATAATAAGTTATATTAAGCTTTCTCGTGCAGAGATTGAAAAGGTAATTTTTCCACTCAAAGAGCAAATCAGGAATGCTTTTATAACGGTTTTTGCTGTAGTAGCTATTGTCTCACTTTTTTTAGCTCTTGTTGACGTCATTATGTCTTTTTCTGTTTCAAAGCTTATTTAAGGTTGAATGTATGGCACATAAATGGTATGCAATTCAAACTTATGCCGGTAGTGAAATGAGCGTAAAAAGAGCTATTGAAAATTTGGTTAGAGATAATCATATTGAAGAACAACTAAAAGAAATTATAGTTCCTACTGAAGACGTAATAGAAATAAAAAATGGTAAGAAAAAAATAAATGAGAGAAGTCTTTATCCTGGATATGCTTTTGCGTATCTTGATTTAGATACTGCTCTTTGGCATAAGATACAATCTCTTCCTAAAGTAGGCAGATTTATAGGTGAGGCTAAAAAGCCTACGCCTTTGAGCGAAAAAGACATTAATTTAATTTTGGAAAAGGTTCAAAAACGTGCTGCTCCTAAGCCAAAGATTTTCTTTGATAATGGTGAAAATGTTCGTATTACCGAGGGACCTTTCGCAAATTTTACCGGAATAGTAGAAGAGTACGATATGATACACGGCAAGTTAAAGTTGAATGTTTCAATATTTGGTAGAAGTACTCCAGTTGAAATTTTGTATTCACAAGTTGAGAAGATAGTATAAGGAGAAGTTTATGGCTAAAAAGGTTGTAGGCGAAATTAAATTACATATTGCTGCTGCAAAAGCAAATCCAAGTCCTCCGGTAGGTCCGGCTCTTGGTCAGCAAGGTGTAAATATTATGGAATTTTGCAAAGCTTTTAATGAAAGAACTAAGGATATGGCTGGATTTAGAGTACCGGTCGTTATTACAGTATATGCAGACAAAAGTTTTACTTTTATCACAAAACAGCCACCTGCAACGGACCTAATCAAAAAAGCTGCAGGCATAGAAAAAGGTTCGGATAATCCGTTAAAAAATAAAGTAGCTAAGCTTACAAAAGCCCAGGTGCTTGAAATAGTTGAGAAAAAAATTGCCGACTTAAATACTAAAGATAGAGAGCAAGCAGCTAAAATTATTGCTGGTTCGGCTCGTTCAATAGGTATTACGGTAGTAGATTAATCCTTTTACCACATAAGGGTTTTGTTGAAGTTAAATTTTATGGCACGCGTTAATACCTAATTTAGCGCGTGTATTTTAAATTTAGCAATGTGGAAGCATAAAAATTATAAATGCGGAGAAATCAATGTCAAAAAAAACTACAAAAAGATTTAGTAAGCTGCTTGAAAAAGTTGATGCTACTAAAAATTATTCTTTAGCTGAGGCTATTGATACCATAAAACAACTAAAAAGTGCAAAATTTGACGAAACTGTTGAAATTGCTTTAAAACTTAATGTTGACCCAAGACATGCAGATCAAATGGTTAGAGGCTCGGTTGTACTTCCTGCAGGAACCGGTAAAACCGTTCGCGTAGCTGTTATAGCAAAAGATGCAAAAGCTGACGAAGCAAAAGCTGCTGGCGCCGATATAGTTGGTAGCGATGAACTTGTTGAAGATATCCAAAAAGGAATTATGAATTTCGACGTTCTTATTGCTACTCCAAATTTAATGGGACTAGTCGGTAAAGTAGGACGAATTTTGGGACCAAAAGGTCTTATGCCAAATCCAAAAACAGGCACTGTTACTATGGATGTAGCTCAAGCGGTTAATAACGCAAAAAGTGGTCAAGTTAATTTCCGTGTAGATAAGCAAGGAAACATACATGCAGGTCTCGGTAAAGTTAGCTTTTCAAAAGAGCAACTAAACGATAACATTTCAACCCTTATTAAAGCGGTAAATAGACAAAAACCTGCAGCAGCAAAAGGTAGATACATTAAGAGTGCTGCTTTATCGTTAACTATGAGCCCTTCTGTTCTACTCGAGACTCAAGAGCTTATGGATCTACGCTAATTTTTAGCTAATAAATTTTTTATCTTAGATTGGAGATAGCAGAGGCTTTTGCTTAATCGTGCTTTTGTGCCGCTCTGCTTGAAATCGCTAGTCGGAAAGGAGAAAAACTAGATGACGAGAAACGAAAAATCTGAAATAATCAGCAAACTTGAAGCTGAATTTAAAGAAAATGAAGCGATTATAGTTTGTGATTATCGCGGTCTTAGCACTAAAAAGCTAGAGGCTTTGAGAGATGCGGCTAGAGTTTTAAACGTAAAAGTTCAAATCGTAAAAAATACTCTTGCAAATATCGCTCTTAATAATATCGAAAAATCCGGTATGGTTTTGAAAGATACGAATATATTTATCTGGGGCGATCAGCTTTCAGCTACTAAAGTTGCGGCTAAATTTGAAGAAACAAATAGCGAACTATTTAAAATCAAAACCGCTCATATCGATGGCGAAGTTGCAAGCGTTGAGAAGGTCAAGGCTCTATCTAAGATGCCTAGCCGTGATGAGTTGCTTGCTATGCTTTTGCAAGTTTGGAATGCGCCTATCCAAAATTTCACTATTGGACTAAATGCGCTTAAAGAAAAAAAAGAAAAATCAGCATAATATAAAAGGATAAAAAATGGCAATTACTAAAGAGGACGTATTAGAATTTATCTCTAATCTTTCAGTATTAGAGCTAAGCGAACTAGTAAAAGAATTTGAAGAGAAATTTGGCGTAAGCGCTGCTCCGGTAATGGTAGCAGGCGGCGCAGTAGCAGGCGGCGCAGCCGATGCAGCTGAAGAGAAAACAGAATTTAACGTTGTTCTAGTTGACGGCGGCGACAAGAAAATCAACGTTATTAAAGTTGTTCGCGCTCTTACTGGCCTTGGTCTTAAAGAGGCTAAAGATGCAGTCGAGCAAACTCCTTCCGTTATTAAAGAAGGCATTAGTAAGGATGAGGCTGAAGCAGCTAAAAAAGAGCTTGAGGAAGCCGGCGCTAAAGTCGAACTTAAATAATTTCACTTATTTTTACAGAGGAGGCAACGCCTCCTTATTTAATTTTTATAAAGATGCCGCAGACGTGCGGTTATTTACTTTCTTTCAACTTATACCAATGAGGTAGAATATGCTAAATAGTTTATACTCAGGAAATCGTCTTAGGGTTGATTTTTCAAATGTCGCCAAAGAGATCGATGTTCCTAACCTGCTACAATTACAAAAAAAGAGTTTTGACCAGTTTTTAAACGTAGATAAAAATCAAGGCGAAAGCGGTATAGAAAAAGTTTTCAAATCGATATTTCCTATACATGATCCGCAAAACCGCTTAAGCTTGGAATATGTAAGCTCTGAAATCGGAAAACCAAAATATACGATCAGAGAGTGCATGGAGCGAGGGCTTACTTATTCTGTAAATTTAAAGATGAAAGTAAGGCTGATCGTTCACGAAAGAGATGAAAAAACAGGCGAAAAGATCGGCATAAAAGATATAAAAGAGCAAGAAATTTTCGTTCGCGAAATTCCTTTAATGACGGATAGAATTTCATTTATTATTAATGGCGTCGAACGCGTCGTAGTTAATCAGCTTCACAGAAGTCCGGGCGTTATTTTTAAAGAAGAAGAAAGTCCGACTGTCGTAAATAAACTAATTTACACTGCTCAGATTATCCCAGATCGCGGCAGTTGGCTATATTTCGAGTATGATACTAAAGACGTACTCTACGTTCGCATAAACAAGCGCAGAAAAGTACCGGTAACCATATTATTTAGAGCGCTTGGATATAAAAAGCAAGATATTATTAAACTATTTTATCCGATTCAAACTTTAACGATAAAAAATAACAAATTTTTGACTCCGTTTAATCCTGACGACTATCAAGGCAGGGTCGAATACGATATCAAAGACGAAGAAGGTAATGTTTTACACGAGGCCGGCAAAAGACTAACTAAGAAAAAGGCCGATAAGATTATCGCCGACGGCGTCAAATTCGTCGAATATCCGACTGAAATTTTGGTAAATAGATTTTTAGCCCACCCGGTCATCGACAAAAATAGCGGCGAGGTGCTTTACGATACTCTTGCGCAGCTTGACGAAAATAAATTGGTTAAAATTTTAACCGATCAAGAGAGTATTGAGATAGCAAATGACTTAGCTGCTGGCGTGGACGATGCGATTATAAATTCGTTTATCGCCGATAACGAGACGCTAAAACTACTACGTCAAACCGAAAACGTCGATGACGAAAACGACCTTGCTGCGATTAGAATTTATAAAGTCATGCGCCCGGGCGAGCCGGTCGTTAAAGATGCTGCTCGCGCTTTCGTAAATGATCTGTTCTTTAATCCTGAAAGATACGACTTGACTGGCGTCGGTCGTATGAAAATGAACCACAAGCTAGCGCTTGAGGTACCTGAATATGTAACGGTTTTGACCAATGAAGACATTATAAAAACGGCAAAATATTTGATAAAGGTCAAAAACGGACAAGGACATATCGACGACCGCGATCACCTAGGCAACCGTCGTATCCGCTCTATCGGCGAGCTTTTAGCAAACGAGCTTCATCTAGGATTTGTAAAAATGCAAAAAGCCATCAGGTATAAATTTACGACTCTAAGCAACATCGAAGAGATTATGCCTTACGATTTGGTTAATCCAAAAATGATAACCACGACGATAATGGAATTTTTCACCGGCGGCCAGTTGAGTCAGTTTATGGATCAAACC
>CAUQMN010000128.1:0-4792 GCA_963518765.1 uncultured Campylobacter sp. | reverse complement strand
AAGCAGATGTGCTCGATCGCGCGCGCGATGGCTGCAAAGCCGCAGATCATCGTGTTTGACGAGCCGACCTCGGCGCTGGACTTTGGCAATCAGTACAAATTCCTGCGCACCGTTAAGCAGCTAAAAGAGCAAGGCTACACCATCGTGCTAACGACTCACAATCCCGATTTTTCCGTAATTTTAGTCGGCTATGTGGCGCTAGTTAAGGGCGGGGGCGAGGTGGCTTTCGGCAGCGTAGACGAGATCATCGAGAGCGAACACCTAAGCAAGCTTTACGGGTTAAATTTGAGCGTAGAGTACGTGGAGCAAGTGGCTAGGAAGTGCTGCCTGACGTATCCGCTGTGAGCTGCAGCCACTAGATGCGGTATAAATTTGCGCTACGCAAAATCAAAAAAACGCGAGCAAATATGCGCGGCACGGCGGATAAATTTATGCGCCTCGGGCGCGGAGCGTGCGTGCCCGCCTTGCAAATTTGATTACTCCCGCTTGCTCCGTCGTTTGGTAAAATTCGCTCTCAAATTTAGCTCAAATTTTAGGCTTATAAAATTTGACCAAGCCTTGGCGCGTTTTAGTCGGCGCGGCTTTGTAAACTTGACGGCTGCGGGTTTGCGCCTTTAGTAAATTCGGCGTTAAATTTAAGGCTCGCAAATTTGGGCGGCTTTTGTTTTTCTCCCGCGTTACGCGCCGGAAATGATTAAAATTTGCTTCGTTAAAGCGGTCTTGCTAAAGCGAAGCAAAATCCCTCCAAAAAGCTCGTTTACAAAAGCGTAGCAAAAGGGCCTTTAAGGCAAATTTACACGTATCCCTGATCTATCATCGCGTCGGCTACCTTGCGAAAGCCTGCGATATTTGAGCCAAGCACCAGATTTCCCTCGTCACCAAACTCCTTGCTAGTCTCGTAGCTAAGCTCAAAGATGTGATTCATGATGCCGTGCAGTCTGTGATCGACCTTTTCAAAGCTCCACGCAGTCATGCCGGCATTTTGCATCATCTCAAGGCCTGACGTGCCCACGCCGCCTGCGTTTGCCGCCTTTGCCGGAGCGAAGTAAAAATCCTTTTGCGCTAGCATAAAATTTATCGCATCAAGCGTGCTTGGCATATTTGCGCCCTCAGCCACGAAGCGACAGCCGTTTGCATAGAGCGTCTTTATGTCGGCTAGGTGAAGCTCGTTTTGCGTCGCGCACGGGAAAGCTCCGTCGCACGGCACGTCCCACACGCCGTTTCTGCCCTCTTTGTACTCGCTCACGCTTACGTATTTTGCGTTCGGTCTAAATTTGACGTATTCGCTAAGGCGCGCGCGTTTGACCTCTTTTATCTCTTTAAGTACCGCTAGATCGATGCCCTCTGCGTCGTAAACGTATCCGTTTGAATCAGAAACCGTGATAGGCAGCGCGCCTACTTGATAGAGCTTTTCTGCCGTGTAGATGGCGACGTTTCCGCTACCGCTTATGCTGCATTTTTTGCCCTCTAGCCCAAAGCCCGCTTTTTGCAGCATATTTTGCGTAAAATAAACCAGTCCGTATCCGGTCGCCTCCGTGCGCGCTAGGCTTCCGCCCCAGTTTAGGCCTTTGCCCGTTAGTATGCCGTCAAACCTGCCCGTGAGCTTTTTATACTGCCCAAACATATAGCCGATCTCGCGCGCGCCCACGCCGATATCGCCTGCCGGTACGTCCACGGTGTTGCCGATGTGGCGGTATAGCTCGGTCATAAACGCTTGGCAAAAGCGCATTATCTCGCCCTCGCTCTTGCCTTTTGGATCAAAGGTGCTACCGCCCTTTGCGCCGCCGATATTTACGCCTGTTAGCGAGTTTTTAAAAATTTGCTCAAACCCTAAAAATTTAAGTACGCCAAGATCGACGCTGGGATGGAGTCTGATGCCGCCTTTATAGGGGCCGACGGCTGAGTTAAACTGCACGCGGTAGCCGTTATGCACCTGCGGTCTGCCGTCGTCATCCGTGTAGGTAACGCGAAAAATTACCGTGCGTTCGGGTATCACGATACGCTCTAGGATCGCGTGTTTTTGGTATTTACTCTCTTTTTTTATAAGCGGCTCAAGGCTGTTTAGCACCTCGGTCGCAGCCTGTACGAACACGCCTTGGCCCGGATTGGTTCTTTTTATCCACTCCATCGTTTTTTCGATGTACTCGCTCATCTTAGCTCCTATTCGTCAAATTTTCGTAGTTGAATATTAACTCTCCTAGAAAAAATTTTTATTTAAATTTATTTTTATATTTTTATTTTAGGTGATAAGTGTTACGTATCGAAACTAAATTTATCAAACGTAACTTTTTGATAAATTTGTTGTAGTTTTGTTTGGGCTTTTGACCGAGATTTTAGTCGACTTTGGCGGGACTATGCTAAATTTAGGATATTTAAATTTACGGCGGCGCGTTTTTGCCGTTTTGGTTTTTGCGCATTTAACGAGATTTGGTTAAATTTGAAATTTAGCGGGCAAATTTGCGGCCGGTCTCGTCAAATTTCGCCCGCTTAAATTTGCGCCGCTAGAGTAAATAAAAATTTAAAAAACTCCAAATCCAGACCTTTTGCCAATGATCAAATTTGCAAAATAACAGCCCTAAAGGCGGCTAAATTTAAAGCGGTAAATTGCCTTAAAATTGCTAAGACGGTAAACCTAAATTTAGCCGAGGCGAGCAAATTTAGCCTGACCGCTCGCGCACAGGACTAAAACGAATTACCTTAAGGGCAAATAAGCGTTAAACGGCTATAATCGCGTTTATATTTAAAAAAAGGAATAGCCGTGAAAAATTTACTCGTCTTTTTAGTAGTTATCCTCCTCCTAGCCGGGGTAGCGATGAAATACGCTAACGAATTTCCAGTACTTGACGAAACGGTCAAGGAAAAGTGGAGCCAAGTGCAAAACCAATACAAACGCCGAGCCGATTTGATCCCAAATCTCGTTAAAACCGTTCAGGGTTACGCTAGCCACGAGCAGAGCGTGTTTAAAGAAGTAACCGAGGCTAGAAGCAAAGCCTCCGCCGTGACGATCGACGTTAGCTCTATAGATGATCCCTCTAAGCTAAAAGAGTTTGAAGCTGCGCAAAACAGCCTCGGCGGCGCGCTATCTCGCCTCATGGCTATTAGCGAAAGCTACCCTCAGCTAAAGGCCGATCAAAATTTCCTAGCCTTGCAAAGTCAGCTAGAAGGCACCGAAAATCGCATCGCAGTCGCTAGAAAGGACTATATCGAAGCGGTCAAAGACTATAACGTCGCGCTGCGTAAAATCCCGGGTAAATTTATCGCCGCCGCGCTATATCCGGAGCTAAAACCGCGCGCTACGTTTGAGGCGAGCGGTACCGAGCAAAACGCGCCTGAAGTTTCTTTTGCCAAGTAAGCCAATGAAACGCGTTTTATCCGCTTTACTTTGCGTTTGCGCGATTTGCGGGCTTTTTACGCTAAATTTATCGGCCCGGCAGACGGTAAGCGAGCAAAACGCGCCCGCTAAAATAAGCGAAAAAAGCGGCGATATCCCGGCTCTAAGCGGTAGAGTAGTCGATCAAGCGGGCGTTTTAAGCCCTGCGGCAAAACGAGAGCTAGAAACCGCGCTCGCCGCTCACGAAAACAATACGACTAATCAGCTAGTTATCGTAACGACCCGGTCGCTGGGCGGCAAGGCGATAGAGGAGTATTCGCTAGAGCTTGGCAGACGCTGGGGTATCGGGCAAAAAGGCAAAGATAACGGCGCGCTGCTAGTAGTTGCGCCAAACGACAAGCAGGTGCGTATCGAGGTCGGCTACGGCCTAGAAGGCGTGCTAACGGACGCTCTTTGCGGCGTTATCATAAACCGCTACGTCATCCCCGAATTTAAAAAAGGCGATATAGAAGGCGGCGTAAAGATCGGCGCACAAAAGATTTTAGCCGTGCTTGAGGGCGACGAGAGCGTAAAACGGCAGCTAGACAAAGAGGACGAAACGCCCGTAGAAGCTTACGGGATAATAGCCGGCATGGCGCTGCTGTTCGCGTCTGGGATTTTGGGCGCGGCGCTCGTGCGTATCGGGGTTTGCGCGGTTTTATCGGGCTTTACCTCAGCCGTCGTCGCCGGAGCGTTTAGTATAGAAGATTTTGCCCTTAGAGGCGTGGTTATGTTTGCGCTTTTTATGCTATTTTTTTATTTGACCAAAAATATAAAACCCGGCTCCGGCGCAAATTCGGGAGGTTCGGGCTACTCTGGCGGCTACGGCGGCGGTTCTGGCGGAGGCAGAAGCTCGGGAGGCGGATTTAGCGGAGGAGGCGGAGGTTACGGCGGCGGCGGAGCTAGCGGCAGGTGGTAGCGTCGTGAGGCTTAAAATTGGCGTCAAATTTTGCTAGAACGCTTGCTAAATTTTGCTGGTTCTAGCCTAGTCGTATCGGCGCTGCCGTTTGCGATAAATTTGAGGCTAACTAATGTTTTGGCTTTTAGCCTTTTTTGCAAATTCGCAAAAGAAAAAGCGGGCGGCAGGGGACTGATTTAACCAAAATCAAGCAAGCAAACGGCTTTAAATCCGCTAAATTACGCCAATATCCCAAAAATACGCAAATATAAATTTAACTAAAATCCGTAAAAATCAAGGAAAGATATGAAGCGCATTTTGATTATTTTGTTTTACGCTTTTACTACGGCTTCGCTTCTTGCCGCTAAGACCGGGGTAGATGGGCATTTGGAGTTTCCGATTTTAACCGGCAAAATAGCAGACGGCGCCGGGGCGTTAAGTCCTGCCCAAAAAGAGGAGTTGAAGGAAATTTTATATTTTCAGGAGAGGTTTGATAAGGTTGAAATCATCGTAGCCACGATAAG
>CAUQMN010000127.1:0-4810 GCA_963518765.1 uncultured Campylobacter sp. | reverse complement strand
GGTTTATACACCGAGCTAAGCAAAAAGGCTAATTTGCTAATGAGAGGCTTTGCCGAGGCTGCTAAAAAGCACGGCATCGCGTTACAAACGACGGTGCGAGGCTCGATGTTCGGGTTTTTCTTTAACCAAAACGAGGTCAAAAACTACGACGACGCGTTAAAAAGCGACGTAAATTTATACGCCAAATTTCACGCAAATATGCTAAAACGCGGCGTTTATCTAGCGCCTAGCCAGTTTGAGACGGGCTTTGTTTGCAAGGCGATGAGCGACGAGGATATAGTTTTTGCCGTTAGGGCCGCCGACGAGAGCTTTGACGAGATCACAGACAAGATGCACGACGAGCACGAGAGGATGCAGGGCGTAAAAGCCAGGATCGCCGAGCTGGAGGAGCGGCTAAAAGAGGCAAAACTAGAGCGAGAAAAGATAAAAGAGCAGATAAAAAACAGTTGGGGATTTGCCTGATGGCTAGGATAAATTTAGGCGAGGTCGTAAAAGGCGCCGAGCAGCTAAGCCTTGGCATCTCTATCGTTGTAGCGATTCTTATAGGCTCTGGCGCGGGGTACTGGATCATGAAAGAAACGGGCTGGACGTGGACGCTGTTTGCGGGCGTAGCCGTGGGTATCGCAGCAGCCGCGCTAAACGTCAAAAAGGCCTACGACGCGCAGATAAAAAGCCTTGAGCAGCTAAAAGACGAGAGTAAATTTAAACCCGCGAAAGACGACGACGAGGACGATGAGTGAATTTTAAGCTCATTGCCGTTTACGGCGCGTTTGAGGCTTTGTTGTTGCTAAGCTCTGCGGTATTTGGCCGCGCGTGGTTTTACAGCTCGCAGGTCGCGTTTGCTGGCTCGCTTTTGGTGCTAGCCGCGACTTTTAGAGCCTACAAAAAACGCGTAGAAAACGGCGTGCGAGACTACGACGCCTCCGCAGAGGACGACATAGACGAATGGGGCGAAAATCACGAGGAGTTTTCTGATCGCCCAGGGGACGCTAAATTTGATGGGCATGACCCGCACCGCGAATATGCTAAGCGCCCAGACGCGTTAAATTCGGAGGACTACGCAAAAACAGACGCGCAGCTAAATTTAAAAGGCGAAAACGAGCGGGTTAAATTTGACGAGCAAAATTTAAACGAAGCAGACCAAAGCAGCGAGTCAAATTTAAGCCTGGCAAACGAGTCAAATTTGAGCAAGTCAAATCAAAATAGCGAAGTCAAGCCCTCAAAAAAGCAAAATTTCGCGCGTAATTTAAAGCAAAATTTGCCCAACTACTTCACCGCTTTCGTGCCTTTTCGACTGATCGCGTATGCGGTTTTAGTCGTCGGATTTTTAGCGCTAAAAAGGCAAGACAACCTTGATATCGCCGCATTTTTGATCGCGCTTGCGGCGATGCCTGCGGGCGCTTTGATATACGGAGTAAAAAGCAATGAGAAATAGCTCGATAATAACGATCAGATCGATGTTTGCGCTATTTGTTGGGATGGCGTTTTTGTTTGTGGGAAACGGCCTCATCATCAGTTCTGCGGGCGTCGAGCTAAAAAAAATGGGCGCGGACGAGCTGGAGACGGGATTTGTCATCGCTGTATTTTTCGTGGGAGCCATGATAGCTACGATATTTTCGCACAAAATCGTCTCAAAAGTCGGCCACATCAGGAGCTTTGGGATATTTGCGTCGCTTTTTGGTATCGCGGCGATGTTTCACGACCTTAGCCAAAATCTCTATTTTTGGGCGTTTTTGCGCGGATGTCTGGGATTTTGCTACTACTCGATTTTAATGATAATCGAAAGCTGGCTCAACGCGCGCGCTAGAAACGAAGTGCGCTCGCGAGTGTTAGCTTTTTACGAGATCACGTTTTATGTCTGCTTTGGGCTGGGCATCCTCGTGCTATCGCTAAATTTATCCACCTCCCACGTGCTTTTGCTTAGCGCGGCGTTTATTTTGTTTTCGAGTATTCCTTTAAATTTAATCCGCATCAAAGAGCCGCCGATCCCTGAAAAAAAGAGCGTCTCGATCCCGAAGGTCTTTGCGCTCGTGCCTTTGGCGCTCATTACCAGTATCGTAGCGGGCATCCTCATAAACGGCTTTTTTACGATGGCTAGCGTTTATATCCTGCTGCAAGGATACGGCGCGAGGGAGGTTTCTTTTTTTATGACCGTCGCGATGGCGGGCGGCTTTATCGCTCACTCTCTCATCGGCGGCTTTTCGGATAAATTCGGCCGCCGTCCCGCGATAATGTGTTGTGCGGGCGTGTCGCTATTTGCGGCTATTTGTTTTTTGGCGCTTAAGCCCTCTATCTACGCGCAGTACGTTTTGTCGTTTTTTCTGGGTTCCGGCGCTTTTTGCCTTTACGCGTTATCGCTTGCTCGCGCCAACGACGTCTTAAAACACAAAAATCAAGGCATCGAAGTAGGGCGCGCCGTGCTCTTTAGCTACTCTTTCGGTTCGCTTCTTTCGTCCGTGATAATGGGCGCCAGTATGAAAATTTTAGGCTTTGACGGCTTTATGTGGGTTTATGCGGCGCTGCTTGCGTTTCTCATCGCGTTTTGCTTCACGCAAAAGACCGTTCCGCTTGAAAGCAGGCGGGGCTTTGAGCATAGCCCCGGCACGATGGCCAATAGCTAATGAAAATCTCAAATTTGACGATATAGCCGTATGGAATCAGTAAATAACGCTATAAGCTCGCAAGTCGCAACCCAGGCCGCCATCGGCGGCGCGCTGCCCAAAACCGGCGGCGTAGGCGGCGCAAACACAGGACAGACGGGGCAGGCGGGCGAAACTAAAAATCTTTTTAAAAACCAGCCCGCGCCCTCGCAAAATTTAGGCCCCGAAGCCGCGGATAACGCCGTAAAGGATTTAGACAAGCTCGTAAATAAGCTTTTAGACGAGCTAAAATCAAGCCCTACGCAGGCCAAAGAACTAGCTGCGCAGGCTAAAAATCTCCAACTCTCGCCAAATCTCGCAAAAGATATGAAAAGCCTCGTCGCGCTTGCCGAAAACGAGCCTGATCTAAAGGAATTCGCGCTTAAACTAAAGGAGTTTTTAAAACCAGTCGCCGACATAAAAAGCGCGCCGCTAAACGAACAGATAAAAAACTCGGGCATCATGCTGGAGGCAAATTTAAAGGACGCGGTAAGCAATAAATTTAACCTACCCAGCGCGATAAATAAGCTATTTGGCGATATAAAAAATCTCTCAAATCAGCAGCTTTTGGAGCAAATTTCAGCCTTAGCTAAGGACGATAGCCTAAGCACGAACGAGAGTTTTGCGAGGCTTGATCAAATTTTACAAAACGCTAAAGCTACGGCCAAAGATATGCTAGCGGGCTCGCCTTTTAAGCAGCTTTTTGAAATCGCTGATAAACTAGAAAACGCGTCTAAATTTATGGATAAACAAGCAAGCGCTATGAGTGGTAGCGGGCTAAGCCTAAACGAAAAAACGCTAAACGCCGAGTTAAATAAAATCTCGCAGCTGCTGGCAAACGCGGGCGAAAAAATGCAAAATTTAAACAGCGAAAAGCTAAGTCAAAACAGGGGCTTTGCTTTAAATTTCGCCGAGCTAAAAAGCGCGATAAAAGATATAACGGACGAGCTTAGCGCGCTTGCGGCCTCGCAGGATAAATTTAACGATTTCGCGCAAAAAATCGTCCGAGACGGCGCAGAAGGAAGCGAGGGCGCGACGCTGCAAGATAAGCTGCAAAATGCGGCTAGAAAGTTAAATTTCGCCCTGCAAATCGCCGATAAAGCGGGCTTTGAAGCAAAAAATAACTTAGATGAAGTCGGCAAGCTAATCAAGCAGCAAAATATCGCTCGCGGCGAGCTTGGCGCAGTGACGCCAAAAAGCGCCGAAGAGACGGCAAAAGTCCTGCAAAACGACGTAAAAAGCGCGCTTTTAAATATGCACTCAAAGTCCCCTGATGCTAGCCCCGTAAAAGACGCCGCCTCAAAGCTGCTCGCTCAAATCGAGATGCACCAGCTAGCCTCCGCGGTCGCAGGCGGCGTGCAGACCTATCTGCCCTACGTCTGGGAGGGCGTAGAGGGCGGAAATATCAGGTTTAAGCAGGGCAAAAAGCAAAAACACTACGCGCAAATCGATCTAAATTTTCAAAATTTCGGACAAATCAACATCATGGTGGCGCTTAGCGAAAACAAATACATCGACCTTGCGATCGCGACGCAAAAAGAGGAGTTTAAGGAACTCATTTTAAGCGGCGCAAAGGAGCTAAAAAGGGCTATCGGCGAGCAGGGCTTGATAGTGTCGAATTTTAGCCTAAAAACTATGCCTAAACTGCGCCTTAGCGGCGTTTACGGCGGTCTGGATAAGCTTGATATGGGCTTTGATAAAAAGGCGTAAATTTGGCAAAAGTGCAAAAAACTAAAAAAGCCGTGGCTCTTGGCTACAACCGCCAAAAAGATAATGCTCCAAAGGTGCTAGCTACGGGTTCTGGCGAAGTGGCGAAGAACATCATAAATCTAGCCAAATCTCACGACATACCGATCAAAGAGGACGCCGATCTAATCGAGGTTCTAAGTAAGGTCGATCTAAACGAGGAAGTCCCGCCAAATCTCTATAAAGCAGTCGCGGAGATCTTTAACTTTTTGTATCAAATGACGAATAAAAAATAGGGCGCTTATGGCGAATACAAGCTTAAATTTGAGCGCGAACTAGTAAATTTAAACGAAAAAGACGGTCGGGATAATAGTGGTTTTAGCTTTGCCTTTGTTGATCTTATTTTCGGCTCTAGGTTTTGCTAGCGGTAATGCTTCAAAAGGCGTAAACTACTCAAAACACGCGCTAGAAAAAGCGGTAACGCA
>CAUQMN010000126.1:0-4821 GCA_963518765.1 uncultured Campylobacter sp. | reverse complement strand
AGTCTGAGTATAAAGTTCTAAAAATTTTTGAGCTGTAGATGAGGTTTTGTCTAGTTTTTTGAAGGTTAAGCCGCTATTTTTTTTAAGATCGTTGCGTAGAGTTTGACTAAAACCGCTACGAATTTCGTCGTGGCTTCTACTTAGATCTATAAAAACGGTTTGCCTATCCATAGCCCACATATCAAAAATATATGCGTTATTCCTAGCAAAATTATTAAAAGGATTAAACCTTATAAATTCGGCTATTATATTTTCTTCTAGGCATTTTCGTACGTATTTATCTAGGGCTTTTTTTAAAAAGGAGGGCTCATAGCTGCTAGCGTAAAAGCCGCCGTATCCGTAAGCTCCCTCTAAGTCGAAATATCCGTCTTCTACCTTAATACCGTTAATGTTTTTAATAGCGCGCTTTATAGAGACATTATAAAATACATTTTCTCCTTCGTCGTATCTAAACTCGAAAATTTCGTCGTCTACGCCTGTGTAAAGCCGGATGTAGTCTTTTTGATAAAATACGTCGTCTAGCGCGTTAAATTTTGGTAAGCTCAATGATCCATTCCCTCAACATATGTCCGTCTTCAAAATGATAGTCTTGTCTTTCGATTTTGTCTATTCTGTTGTTATCTAGCTTGTAAAGATTGGGTATATCTTCTTTTGTTGTATATCTAGCTATTCCTTCATGCGCCATAGGTCCTTCAACCGGCATTACTAGATGATACCCGTATTCTTTGCCTTCCACCCCCCAAGTTCCGTCGGCAAAGGTTAGAGAGATAAATTTACCGCCCGGTTTTAGTTTGCTAAAAACTTTCTTTATAATTTCCTTTGAGCGTCCAAAATCATTGCAATATAGACTCTCTACGTCAATGGCAACATCTATAGACTCGTTTTCGATACTGTCTAGCGTATCGAAGTAGTCGCCGGATTTTGCAAAAATCAAATTTTTGTCTACTCCGTCGTCTTTGAGCCTTTTTTGCATTTTATCTATCGCGGTTTGGCTGCCTTCTAATGCTATGATACTAAACCCTTCTTTGGCGCAGTACCAAAGATTAGCTCCGATACCCGAACCTATCTCTAAGATTTTTATATCTTTTCTATTTGGGACTTTATAAAAATTTCTAGCCATAAATCTCACGATTGGCAGCGCCGGATATTTTCCCCATTCTCTTTCTTGAAAGATATTTTCCCAAATTTGTAGGTTATTTTGCATTGTTTCTCCTTTTTTAATAGCTTTTATGATTGCACGGTTTTATTTTTATTGATAATATCTAGGACGTTTTTGGTTAGAAATCCGCTTCTAAAAGCTCCGGCTATTCTTTGAAGCGAATCGGTATCTAAATTTATTTTTATATTTTCGTATTCTTGTAATCCTTTTTTTATAATTTCTAATGAATCTTTATAAAATTTATCGATATTGGTTTCGAATTTTTCTTTTAGTTGTTTAAAGTTTATATGAGATATTTGATTTTGGGCTATTTGACTCTCCTTTAGGAGCAGAATGCCGATGATCATTGCAAGAATATTTGAAGCATATCCTACAAACGGGTAATTGGTAAATAATTCTTCTATAGAGGTTTTTCTTTTTGTTTCTACATATCTCCAAATCAGTACCGCCAAAACCAGTTTTGCGCCATTTAGCTCTTGCGTAAATATTTTATTATAGTAAGCGTCTTCAAATAGCCTATTTTTCTTAAATTTAACCACATGTGGCTCCTGATTCCAAACAGACAATATCGCCTCTGCCGCAACGGCTATTGTGATGGCGTTTTTAGAAGCGATATCGTCTCTTTTTGGTTTATATGTGTATACCGGCTCTTGCGATTCGTCCTTTTCTAGCTCAGATACGCTTTGTATTAAAGATTTTTGAATGTCGTCGTTTGATTTTAGATCCCTTAAATTTATAGCCGTTTGAGAATTTGTCGCATACGTGATCTCATTTATTAAATTTACATATTCTTTGCTTAATTTATAAATTCTAACAAGTACAAAAACTTTTGAGAAATCATGATATGGATTATCTAGTACAGTTTCTTCTATTGTTTTACATGTTTGTCCGCCGTTTATAATATGAATGTCTTTTAGATTAACGGTGTAATCTCTTTCTTGCATTGCGTTGTAGGTAAAATCAGACACTATCATTGTTATGCCATTGTTTAAGAAAAAGAAATTGCTATTGCTATCTTTTAGCAGCGATAGTCTTATTGCCTCGTTTACTCTATTGCTCTTGCTTCCTAAGTATTTTCTGACGTTTTTTTCTAAAAGCTTATCTCCGTATTTTTTAAAAAGATTGGCAAATATTTCTACTCTGACTTTTCCTATCATAACTCTTGCATAGTCAAAATCCTCTACTATCGCTTTGCCTGTTATTTGTATCGTATCATTGATATCTTCTCTGGCCCTCAATATATTTATTATGCTATTGTGATTAAAGTGATGAAAATTTATCCAGTCCGGAAAATTCCTGCTATCGATTATATTTTGAGATTCTTCATCCCATCTTAATCCATTATTGCAAAAGTAAACATCGACTCTTGGAATAATCCCGCTTTGCAGCAACTCTTTTATCTCCGTTATTTTTGTTTTTAATCTTATCGGTAAATTTATCAGGTCTTTATTTGGATCTAGTATTAAAGATAGCGAGGAAAGCATTTTTTCTACATCGGTTCTAGGAAATTTACTATCGCCATCGTAATAGTCGCCATTATTTTTTAAAAATCTCTTATATTTTGATTGTATAATTTTTATGGAAAAGCTATCGTTTATTATATCTGAGATATAAATCGAATCTATAGAATAGTCATTTCCTGAATCATATATACAATCAAAAATCTCGTCATCATCTACATCAAGTAGTGTTTTTATCGTTAAAGCCAAAAAAGCCTTGCTAACTTGTTTATTTTCGTCGGAGTCTAGTTGATTATTAAATTTTTTAGCCAGTCCTTGAACTTGTTGATCCAGTAACGCTAATTCTATATTCACGCTTTTTCCTTGTTTTTATTTTTCTAAGGCCGTATAATAGCCGAACTAGGTAAATTTACCACTCGTTCGCTTAAAAATTGAGCATTTTCCAGGCCGTCTCTTCGGCAGTTTTTAAACATATCAAGCTCGCTCATTAGTCGCCAAATAGGGCGCGTAAAAACGCAGCTTTCGTTACTTAGCTTTAAAAACCGATCTCTTTTTTGCGCGTCTTCGAACAAAACGGCGTTTAGCCAAAAATTCGCTCTTGTATTTTGCGGTTCGTCTATAAATTTTACGTTGTTAAATTTAGCGAAAAACTCCCGATAAAGCGCTGCTAACCGTCTTTTGCTATCTAAAAAAAGCTCTAAATTTTCAAGCTGGGCTACAAGCAGGGCGGCGTTTATGTTGGGCATTCGGTAGTTGTAGCCGATCTCGTCGTGACGGTATTCGTAGGGGTGCGGGATTTTGGCGGTGGTGGTAATGTGCTTGGCGTATTTTGCTAGGTTTTCGTCGTTTGTTACTATCGCGCCGCCGCCGCCGCTAGTTACTATTTTATTGCCGTTAAAGCTAAAAGTCCCGAGCTTGCCAAAAACGCCCGCATGCCTGCCCTTATAATAGCTGCCTAGGCTTTCTGCCGCATCCTCGATCAAGGCGATGCTCCATGCGTCGCAAATTTCTTTTATCTCATCTATCTTGCAAGGAAAACCGAAGGTATGCATCGGTACGCAGGCGCGAACGACTTTGCCGCTAAGTTTTTCTAAGCAAATTCCGTTTTTAACCTCGCAGTTTTCCTTTAAAAATCGCCCGAGCGCCGCAGGACTAAGCCCTAAGTCATCCCTATCCACGTCTATAAAAACAGGCTCCGCTCCCAGATAGGAAACGGCGTTGCAAGTAGCTATGAAAGTAAGGGGTTGGGTAAGGACTAAATCGCCGCTTTTTACGCCTGAAATTTTAAGCGCTATATGAAGAGCGGCGGTGCCGTTTACGGTTGCTACCGCGTATTTGGAGCCGACGATTTTGGCAAATTGGGTTTCAAATTTATCTACGAATTTACCTACGCTTGAAACAAAGCCGGTATCTATGCACTCGTTTAGATACGCTTTTTCGTTGCCGATAAATTTAGGTTCATGAAGCGGGATTTTATCTTTTTTAAAAACGCCTCTTATAAAGTCTAAAATTTCGCCGTCGCTACATTTTTCCATCTAAATATTTCCCCGTTTCTTTGTGTGCGAAATTAGGCAAAAGTTCGCAAAATAGCGCTAAAATTCGCTCCTTGTCCCATGAGCCCAAATATATCATTTGCTCTATTTGGTTTTTAAAATTTTCTAATTTCTCGATATCAAATTTAGCTTCGTTTTTTATCACGCCGATACTTTTAAAAGTTTCTAAATCAAGTATTTCGCCTTCCGTGAAAAACTCTTCAAAATCCTTCTCTCCGGTCGTATCGCTGGGCGTAAAAAGACAAGGATACGCGCCGTTTTTGGGTAGCGTTTTAGCTAGCGCTCTGGCTTCGTCCTCGTCGTTGCAGATATGGGGCGTAAGGCCTTGCGATTTTAGAAATTTTACCGCGATTTGGCTAAAGGTTATCAGGTGCAATTCGTCGCTTAATTTTGGGAAAAATATATCTAAATTTTCGCCCAAAAGGCAGCTTAAAAGGCATAACTCGCCGCTTTCTTCGGGCGTAACGAAATACCGTTTTATATCGTTTGGAGCGACTATGGGCTGAGACTTTTCTATACGCTTTTGAAAGCCAAAAAGAAGCGAGCCGTCACTAAATGCCACTTTTGCAAACCTAGCCATCGAGACGTCGATATTTAAAGAGTGCCTAAATGCAAACATCTCCATGATGCGCTTGCTGGCTCCCATTAA
>CAUQMN010000125.1:0-4828 GCA_963518765.1 uncultured Campylobacter sp. | reverse complement strand
ACAAGGAGTGCGCGGCGCAGGTCGTGATGCTGGGCGCGCCCGCGCAGCTAAAAAGCGCGAAATATATCTGCGAAAAAAACTCGGAGATAATCTCTGCTAGCCCCCTCATGGCCGGCATGTGCTCGCCGGCAAAGGAGACCACGTACAACCCCAACGTAGACGTGCTTTTTCACTCCGGTGTGCAGGCTTGTAAATTTGCCGACGTCATGGCGATCCTGCTAACTGGCATCGGCGACGACGGTGCGCGCGGGCTAAACGAGCTATATAAAGCCGGCGCTAAATGCATCGCCGAAAGCGAGGAGAGCGCGATCGTCTACGGCATGCCAAAACGCGCGAAAGAAATCAACGCAAATTTGAAGTCGCTACCCATCGGCGGTATAAGAGCGGAACTGGAAAGGTTTTTACATGCTTGAAAATACAAATTTGACGCCCGCTCCCAGCGATGCGGCGGGGCTAAATAAATTCGTCGAAGTCGTCAAAAATATGTGCGGCGTAGACTTAGAGTCCAAAAAGGACATGATAAAGCAGCGCCTAATAAATTTCTGCCAGGCAAACGAAATTCCAAGCTTTGAAGCATTAAGCTCAAAAGTCGTCGTAGACCGCCTTATGAGGCAAGAAATCGTAAATTTGATCACCACGAACGAGACTTATTTTTATAGAGAGTTGCCGCAGCTACAAGCCGCGATTTATTACGCCAGAGAGGAGCTTGATAGCGTGCGGATACTGTGCGCGCCGTGCTCGACGGGCGACGAGGTATACTCGCTAGGTATGCTCGCGCACTCAAATTTGCTCGACGTAAACCGCGTTAGCATCGTGGGTATCGACATAAACTCCGAGGCTATCGATAGCTGTAAAAAGGGCGTTTATAGCGAGCGTTCATTACACCGCCTAAACGACAATCAAAAAAATATCTACTTCACAAAACGCGACGGCAAGTACGAAATCAAGCGCGCGATGCTGCCTAGATGTGAGTTTAGCGTGGTTAATATCTTTGACGACGCGATATTTAAGCTGGGTAAATTCGACATCATTTTCTCGCGAAATATGATGATTTATTTTAACGAGGAATTTAAGCTAAGAACTGTCGAGCGCTTTCATAAAATTTTGAGCGATCACGGCAGGCTCTACGTCGGACACGCTGACTTGGTGCCGTTTACGACGCTTTATAAAAAGCATATTTCAAACGGAACGACTTATTACGCTAAGGCCTAGGCGAGGTAAATTTGGGTCAAATTCGGCTCAAATTTACTTAAATTTGACGCGAGCGGACGGCTGCGTTTTTTGACGCGGACGGTAAATTCGTGCGTTTAAATTTGCCTTGCCAATCCCGCGCCGCAGGGTAAATTTACGCTAGCTCGTCTTTATAAATTTTACGCACGAATACCCAGTAAATCGCTCCGGCAAAAAACACGCAGCCTATCAGCGCCGTGATCAGCCAGAGGCTAAGCCCAAGCTCAAAAAGCAGCCCTATACCACTAGAAATCACCGCCGCGACGCCTAGATAAACCATATCGTTATAGGCGATGATGCGACCGTAAAATGCGGGATCGCACTTTTGCTGGATGAGCGTGTAGGTGTAGCTCCAAAGCGTCGAGGTGAAAAATCCCGCGCAGAAAATCCCTATAAATCCGATATAGAAGTTAAACTGAAGCACGCTCCACGCGATGACGCCAAGCCCGTGACCGACGTAGATATAGACTAGGTTGGAGTTTGAGACGAATTTGCTAAGCACGAGCGGGCCTATGATAAGGGCGACGGCGCGGCAGGCGTTGATGTATCCGATGATGAGCGATGCCGAGAGTAGGCCCGCGTACGGATAGTCGGCTAGCAGAGCCACGAGCGCGTCGTAGCTGGTCACGCCCACCACCGCGTGCAGCATGATGAGATGTGCGATGAGCGGATTTTGTTTTACGTATTTTAGTCCGTTTTTTAGCATCTCGCTGACTCTTTCGCCGCCTTTTTTGGCTCGCACGGCGATGTCCGTTTTAAGTAGGACGATAAGCGCTACCGCGTAAAGAGCGCAGTCAAGCAAAAAGGCGCTTTTGATCCCGAAAAAATGGATATAAATGCCCGCTAGCCCCATGCCTGCGGTGTATGAAAACGCCCAGATGAGCGAGTGTATCTCGTTTGCGGTTTTTATCTCGTCTTTGTTTAAAATTTTAGGAAACAAGCTCATTTCGACCTGAAAATACGTTCCGCCGGCCCCGACTCTGATAAATATTATCGCAAATAGCAGCCACATCAAGGAGAGTTTGTCGATAAAAACGAGCATAAAAACAGTCGCCATCTCTACGACCGTGAGTGCTATTAGCATAGGTTTTGGGCTAAATTTATCCACCACGATACCGCTAAAAGGCGATAGCAGCACGCCCGGCACGAAAGCAAGCGCAGCCGCCGCCGTGATAGCCCAAACGGGCGCGTCAAGCTCGATAAGTAGCGTGAAAATGCCCGTGTGCGAGAACCAAACGCCAAAATAACAAATCAGCTGTATGAGCGAGAGGCGCGCGAAAACGGGTTGCGTTTTTAGTAGGTCGATAAATTTATTCATTTTGGCTTGGAGTCAAATTTGAGCGCTAAATTTGCCGCTTAGTTGGCTTCTAGTTTTTTGTAGATGCGCTCTTGGGCGAAATTTTCTTTGATAAAGCTGTTTTGGTTGCTTATCTGGCGCAGCGTATCGCCGTTGATCTCGAAATTTAGCTTTTCGCGGTATTGATTCGCCATGCTTAGGGTGTTGCCCTCTATCTCGTATTTACCGCTTTGAAGCTCTCTTTGTGCGATCTTTTTTTGATAAACGGTGTCGATTTTAAACGTCCCGTCCGCGTTTAGGATTAGAGTGCTTTTCGAGTTTTCGCTGCAACCGTCGCAAAACACCTTAGCCTCGTAAACTCCGATCAAATTTTCTTTATCTATTTCGGCGCCGCACGTTTCAAAAACCTCCGTGCCGCCGCATTTTTTGTTATTTACGGCACTTCCGCCGGTCGCACAGCCCGCAAATATCATCGCAGCCGCGGCTAAAAATAAAATATTTTTCATGATTTATCCTTAAAATTTTGGCTAATTATACTAAAAAATTTCCGTTAAAATGGCGAAATTTTAGCAAAAAGCGGCTAAAATTATGAAAAATATTTTAAGGAGTAGTCATGGAAGAGAGCATCCCGTTTATCGTATTTGCCGTGGTCGTGCTGGCCTTTGCGGTCTTGTTTTTAAAAGCCGGTATCAAGATTATCTCGCAGTCTGATATCTACATCGTCGAGCGTTTGGGTAAATTTCACAAGGTGCTTGATGGCGGATTTCATATCATCATTCCTTTTGTCGATCAGATCCGCGCGCAAATCACTGTTAGAGAGCAGCTGGTAGATATCACGAAGCAGCAAGTCATCACCAAAGATAACGTAAATATTAGCGTGGACGGCATCGTGTTTTTAAAGGTAGTAGACGGTAAAATGGCTCTGTATAACGTCGATAGCTACAAGCGCGCGATCGCAAATTTAGCCATGACGACGCTGCGCGGCGAGATCGGCGCGATGAATCTTGACGATCCGCTTAGCTCGCGCGACCGTCTAAACTCCGCATTGCAAAGAGCGCTCGGAGACGCCGCCGATAACTGGGGCGTAAAGATCATGCGCGTCGAGATTTCCGAGATCTCCGTGCCTCAAGGCATCGAAGAGGCGATGAATCTACAAATGAAAGCCGAGCGCGAAAAACGCGCGATCGAGCTAAAAGCTCAGGCTGAAAAAGAGGCGCTCATCCGCAACGCCGAGGCGCTAAAACAAGAAAAAGTATTGCAAGCCGAAGCCATCGAGCGTATGGCCGATGCGAAAAAATACGAGCAAATCGCGCTAGCGACGGCTCAAAAAGAGGCGATGGATATGATAAACGAAAGCATGGCGCAAAACGCCAAAGCAGCCGAGTTCCTGCTCGCGCGCGACCGCGTCGGAGCCTTTAACGAGCTAGCCAAAAACGGCTCGAAAGATAAAATTTTAGTCCCTTACGAAGCGACCGAACTAATAGGCTCTCTAAGCGTCTTAAAGGACTTTTTGGGCGCTAGGGCGGCGAAATGATACCCGCGTACTTGATGCTGGCCGCGGGCGTGGGGCTAATCATGCTCGAGTTTATGCTCGGAAGCTTTTTCGTGCTATTTTTCGGGCTTGGATTTTTGGCGGTAGGAGTTTTGGGATTTTTCGTAGGTATCGCTTGGGAGTATCAAATTTTACTCATCGCTATCATCTCGTTAGTCCTGCTTTTTGCGCTCAGAAAGCCGCTAAAGGCCAAATTTAACCGGCACGAAAGCGAGGTCAAAGACGATTTTTTAAACGAGAGCGGCGAGGGCGAGATCAGAGAGGGCATGGTTTATTTTAAAGGTACTTTGTGGCGCTACGACGGAAATTTAGCCGAGGGTGCAAAGGTGCGCGTGCTTGGCACCAAAGGCAATAAAGTCGTTTTACAGCGGGATTAAATTTTTATTCTTGCGGTTTAAAATCGCTTTTAAATTTTTAAGGAGTCAAAATGTTTATCGTAAATTTAACTTATGTTAAAGAATTAAGCCAAGTCGATAGCTTCATAAGCGAACACAATGCGTTTTTGGATAAATTTTACGCAGAAAATAAATTTATCTGCTCGGGGCGTAAGGTTCCGCGTAGCGGCGGCATCATCTTGGCAAACGCCAAGGATCGCTCGGAGCTTGACGAGATCATCGGACAAGATCCGTTTTTTAAAAACGGTATCGCAAAATATGAAATTACCGAGTTTTCGCCGACGAAATTCGTACCTGATTTTGGGCGGCTTTTAGGCGAGTAAACAAACCGAGCCAGCTAAGATTTAGATTATT
>CAUQMN010000124.1:0-4878 GCA_963518765.1 uncultured Campylobacter sp. | reverse complement strand
CACGGTGAGCTGGCAGAACGGACTAAACCACATCGCCTACGCCAAAACCGATCTGATCCTCATCGCGCCGGCCTCCGTAAATACGATAAATAAATACGCAAGCGGGATCTGCGATAACGTCTTTTTGCAGACGCTTATAGCCTCGGACGCGCCCGTTTTGATAGCGCCCGCCGCAAATAACAAGATGCTTGAAAATCCCGCCACGCGAGAAAATATCGAAATTTTACGTAAACGAGGCGTAAATTTTATCGATCCCGTGGATATTAGCCTGCGGCGATATGGGCAAAGGCGCGCTGGCAGACGTTTCTACGATCATCTACGAAACCAAAAGAATGCTAACGGAGCCAAAATTTAAAGGACAAAAGGTGGTCGTAACGGGCGGCGCCACGAGCGAAAAGATCGACGACGTAAGGGCTGTGACGAATCTATCCAGCGGCAAGATGTCAAAAGCGCTGGCGGACGCATTTTACTACGCGGGCGCGGACGTGACACTGATAGCTAGCTTTGAAACGGCGAACGCGCCCTATAAAACACTCAAATTTCAAAGCTCGGCGGAGCTAAAAGAGCTGCTACGCGTAAATTTGACGGACGCAAATTTGCTTGCGATGGCGGCTGCGGTTAGCGATTACGCTCCAAAAACCAAATTTGAAGGCAAGCTAAAAAAGCAAAACTTAGGCGAAATTTGGACGCTAGAGCTAGCGCAAAACGAGGATATTTTAGGCTCTTTGGCGGATTTTAAAAACGTCAAAAAAATCGGCTTTAAAATGGAAACGGACGCCGCAAGCGCCATGCAAAACGCAAAAAATATGCTTGAAAAAAAGAGCCTCGACGCCGTTTGCCTAAACGTGCTGGGCGGCGATATAAATTTCGGCTCGGATAGCACGCAAATCACCTTTATAGCGCATAGCGACGCGCAAAATATCGCGCTAACGTCCAAAGAGGATGCGGCGCAGCAAATCGTAAATTTAGCAAGCAAGCTATGATAAATCCCGTCTCACGAGTGCAAAAAATCGCAAGCGGCGGCGCTGGCACGGCTCTAAACGCGAGCCTGCCCATCAGTATCAAAGTCGCCGAAAAGACGGGTTACAATCGATACAATCTCAAAATGGGCAACAAGATCCTAAGCACGAAAAGTATGAAAAGCCTCGACGTGGGAGGCGAATACTGGGGCGAGATCGCAAGCGGCACCGAAAATATCGTGATAAGAAATCTATTTAAAAAGCCGAGCTTATCCTACGCCGCGCCCGAGGGACTCGCGCTGATAGAGCGGCTGATAAGCGAGCCTGATCTAAACTGGTTTTATGAATATATATTTAACGCTCTTAGCGCGGCAGACTCGCGAGAAACATTTGAAAATCTAGCCCAGATGCTACTTGCGCTGCAAAAAAATATCATTAATATTTCGTTTGTTTATAACGGCGCAAAAGGCGTTTTTCAGATGAAATTCGAGGGCGCGGACGCAAGCAAAATTTACCTCGTTTTTTCAAATTTCGCTCCAATTATTTTCACGCTAAAAGGCGCCGGGATAATCAGCGCTCAAACGCCGTTTGACAAGGTCGCTAGGCTCTTGCGGAATGAATTTGACTGCGAAACGCAAACGACGCAAAACATCGCCGCTTTTTTTGATCCAAGCGGCAAAATAATTGATTTTAAGGGCTAAAATGAACGAGCTAAATCACCTCGCGATCATAATGGACGGCAACGGCAGATGGGCCAAGCGCCGCGGTCTGCTACGCACCAAAGGGCACGAAACGGGCGCAAACGTCGTGGAGCAGATGTGCGAGTTTTGCATCGACGAGGGCGTGGCGGTACTGAGCCTATACGCATTTAGCACCGAAAACTGGAAGCGCCCAAAGAGCGAAGTGGCGTTTTTGATGGAGCTTTTGCATAAATTTTTGCTCTCAAAACGCGAGAGTTTTATCAAAAACGGCATCAAATTTAACGTTATCGGCGACGAAAGTCCGCTAAGCGACAAGCTAAAAAACGAGATAAACGGTATCAAAAATGCGACCGCGCAAAACTCTAGGCTAAAGCTAAATTTAGCCCTAAACTACGGCGCTAAAGATGAAATTTTAAGAGCTTTTAGGAGATTTTGCGAGAAAAACGGCGGCGAATTTGACGCCCAAAAACTAGCTCTAAATTTAAGCGAAGATAGCCTGCAATGCTGCCTTGATGAGCCCGCGCCCATCGATCTTCTCGTGCGCACGGGCGGCGAGCAGAGGCTGTCAAATTTTATGCTTTGGCAGGCTAGCTACGCCGAGTTTGCTTTTACGTCCACGCTTTGGCCTGATTTTACGCGCGAGGAGCTAGCTCTGATAACGGCTAAATTTAAGAAAAAAGATAGAAGGTTTGGCGGAATATAAAATTTGGCGATTTTAGTTGCTACCGTCTTTTAAATTTACGTCTTTTTATTTTACCCGCTCGCAAAAAAGACTTTTAAATTTTACGAGCCAAAAGCCTTGCGGCAGCGCCTTTTTGCATAAATTTTTAACCCAAATCTTTAAATTTAAAAGCATTCAAGGCAATATTTCGCTAAAATCGCCTTTAAATTTTTGCATTTTTATATTTTTGCGGCGCAAATGACGAGGCAAATTTAGATCAAATTAACGCGATAAATCGGCAATTTTAAGCAAAGATTATCTTTTGAAACATCGCGGCTTGGTTTAAAAAGCCGAAAATTTGGCATAAAACCCGCAAAAAACGGAATAAATTTAAGTAGGAGAGTTATGTTTTTCGCCGTTTTATTTTTTATTTTAGGCGCCGTAGTCGGCAGCTTTAGCAACGTCTTAATCTACCGCATGCCGCGCGGCGAAAGTATAAATTTCCCCGCCTCGCACTGCCAAAGCTGTAAAACTCCGCTAAAGCCGTATCACAACATCCCGATTTTCGCGTGGTTGTTTTTGCGCGGCAAATGCGCATTTTGCGGCGAAAAAATCAGCTTTCAGTATCCGCTCGTTGAGCTTGCTAGCGCCCTGCTTTGCGTGCTTGCGTACTTTTATGAAACGAGCGGGATAGAGATGTTTGCGGACGGCTTTTACGCCGCGATTTTTAAGGCGGCGATGCTTGGTATCTGCTTTATCTTGCTGTTAGCGCTTAGCTTTATTGATTTTCGCTACAAAGCCGTTCCCGATCCGCTGCTTTTTGCCGGCGTCGCATTTTCGCTGCTTTACGGTTTTAATCTCCCCTCCTCTTTTGACTCGCAGGGGCTTTTACGCGCATTTGATTCGTTTATAAACGCCGCGATTTTTATGTTTGCTTTTTGGCTACTTCGCGCGCTCGTTAGCCTCGCTCTTAAGCGCGAAGCCATGGGCTCTGCAGATATTTTTATCGCAGGCGTTATGGGTGCGATTTTAGGTATCAAGCTAGGCCTTATGGCGATCTACGTCTCGGCGCTGCTGACGCTACCTGCATACGTCATCGTGCAAAAGCGCGGATACGAGCTGCCTTTCGTGCCGTTTCTAAGCCTTGCTACGCTTATCGTTTATGCGTTTAAGGAGCAGTTTTTTTTACTCATGAGGCTCATTTATGGATAGGACGGCGCGCTATCTTTTATCAAACTTTCTAGGCACGTTCGCATCGCTATTTGCGACGCTTTTTCTCATCATGTCGATCGTGTTTTTTATCCAGATCGCGCGCATCACCTCCTATATCGAGATTACGTTTTTAGAGCTTTTTAAACTTTATATGTTTATGTTGCCAAGAGTGCTGCTTTTTACCGTACCGATCGCGTTTTTTGCATCTCTTGCGCTTATGTTTTTCAGGCTTTCTCGCGAAAACGAGAGCATCGTACTTTTTACGCTCGGATACTCGCCCGTTAGGATCGCTAAATTTTTCCTCATCGTTAGCGGCGCAGTTTCGGCATTTCTCATCGTTACCGCGGTAGTGCTGATCCCCACGGCTGCGGAGCTAAACTCAAATTTCGTCTCATACAAAAAAACCGTAGCCAAGCTAAATTTAAAAACAACCGAATTCGGGCAAAAATTCTCCGACTGGATGGTCTTCATCCAAAACGAAAAGAGCGACGAAAACGGCACTCTTTACGAGGGCGTGACGCTTTATTCGCCAAAAGAGGGCGCGCATAGGTTCGTTCTAGCCAAAAACGCTCGCCTAACTAATAGCAATGCCACGCTCGAGCTTACGCTAGCTGAAGGTAAAATTTACGATATCGGCGATACATCGTGGCATAAAACTGACTTTGGCACGATGAAGATCCGCACCGTCCAAGAGGACAGCGTCGCGCAGACGAAGTCGTTTTGGCAGTATTGGCAAATGATGAGCGAGGATAAAAAGCGCGCTAAAGACTTTGCTACCTACGTTCTCATCGCGCTTTTCCCGCTAGCGACGACGCTTTTTGCTTTGAGTCTGGGTATCGTGACCTACCGCTACGAAAAGGGCTTTGTATATTTTGGGATATTTGGCGTGCTTTTTGGCTATTTTACGCTCATTATGCTCTTTAGTTCGCGAGTTTTCATCGCGATTGCGGCGATATTTTCGCTATTTTTTATCGCCTCGATTTTTAGCTTTAGGGCTAAAATTTTAAAAAGATACTAAGTGCGCCTTAAGCTCATTTTTAGCTACGATGGGTCGAAATTTCAGGGCTCGCAGACTCAGCCGCACGAAAACGGCGTAGAGGATGCTCTGGGCGCGGCTCTAGCGCACGTGGGCATTTTTAGCAAAATAATCTCTAGCTCGCGCACCGATAAGGGCGTGCACGCAAACAATCAAGTAGCCTGCGTGGAGTGCGGCGAGCATTTCAAGGACTTTACGCGTCTAAAAGCCCTCATCAACCGCCATGCCCACTCGGCCATTCACGTCAAATTTATAAGCAGCGTTAAAGACGAATTTCATCCGCGATACGACGCTACGGCGCGCGCATAT
>CAUQMN010000123.1:0-4905 GCA_963518765.1 uncultured Campylobacter sp. | reverse complement strand
GAGCACATTTAAAAGCTAATTCTAATGAATTTTAAATATTTTTACAAAAAGGCTTGCCGTAAAAACGGCGAAGCTAAACCGTTATAGAGCAAAAGTGCCGTAAAAACCGTACTATTTCGCCTAAATTTTGCGCGTTATCCATAAAAATTAAAGGCTGCCGCAATCACCGCAAGTGCCGTAAAAATATAGTTGTCTAGCTGTTTTAAGAGCGCATAAATAGTACAAAACGGCCTAGTGCATATTTTTGATGCGGCGATACGGTGCGTTTAGGGAAAATTTAGTAGACTGCTTGCAAGAAGCCGTAGTTGTTTTTAGCTTTGCCACATTGCGAGGCAGGCATGATAAGCGCGCCGTAGCCATTAGCTTTGACGCAAAGGAATCAAGCCTGATAAAATCGCGCGGCTTAGCACAATTTGCCAAGCTTGCGTTTGAGTTAGCCAGTTTGCCTAGTTTGCGATTAGGGGTTTTGGCTTAGCGATATTTGGAGTAAGAATCTGGAGAAAGTTGCCGCGCCCTTGCTTTGGGTCAAACGGCAAACAAAAATACGGTAAAAACGTAGTGCTCTAGTTTTACCGGCGGGTCTAAAACTAAGGCAAGTTTTAAGATAAGCCTAAATTTAGCGTTTGCGGCGAAAAACTCGCGCCGAATTTAGCCAAATTTTATCATACAAATTCGCCGCTAAATTTAAGTTTTTAATACTTAAATCTACGAGATAACCTCAAGCGTTCTAATACCGTCTTCAAGCGTCGCGATATCGCTATTTTGGCCTTTTAGTAGGCCGATAAAGGCATTTAGCTCGCCGAATTTAGCCAAATTTTAATCATCCAATTTACCGCTAAATTTAGGTTTTGATACGTAAAGCTACGAGATAACCTCAAGCGTTCTAATGCCGTCTTCAAGCGTAGCGATATCGCTATTTTGGCCTTTTAGCAGGCTGGTAAAGGCATTTAGCTCGCCGCTTAGCGCTTCGCTTTTTTTTACGAAGCAGCTTTTTTGCGAAAAAGAGTTCACGTCTAAATTTGCATAAAATTTAAGCTCCTGCGAGATCAAATCCGCCTTGAAAACACCGCCCTCGCAGACGACTTCGATGGTTCGCTTTTTAAACGGCGATAACCACGAAACTCTAGCGCAGGCCGTAGCGCCGCCGCTAAGCTCAAAGCTTAAATTTGCGCCATCCTCGCAGCTAGCATGGATGCGGCGGGATTTTAGGATATGCGAGCTCAAAATCTCCTCGCCGCTAATAAATCTAATCAAATCTATATCGTGTACGGAAAGGTCGGCTAGCACGCCCACGTCGCCGATACGAGTCGGAAACGGCGAAATCCTAGTCGTATGAATCTCGTAAATTCGCCTTTGGACTAGTTCGTTTTTTAGCGCGCAGACTGCGGGGTTAAATCTCTCTACGTGTCCGACTGCCGCTTTTATACCCAGCTTTTTAGCCGCGTCTGCTATCTCGCGCGCCTGAGGGGCGCTAGAGGCTAAGGGCTTTTCTATGAGTAAATTTACGCCTTTTTGCGCGCATTTTATCGCTGCGTCTTTGTGCGCGAAAGTGGGCGTCGCGATGACGGCGGCGTCCAAATCCTCGCTCTCTAGCATCTTATCTAAGTCGCCGTAATGCTTGCAGCAAAAATCCACGCCGGCAAAAGGATCGCACGCGGCGACTAGTTTTGCGTCCGCTACGTTTTGCAGGGCGCGGGCGTGATTTTTACCCATTACGCCAAGGCCGATAACGGCAAATTTAAGCATTATTTATAACCTCTATCACGTAGTCTTGCTCTTGCTCGCTCAAAAACGCCGACATCGGCAGCGCCATGATGTCCTCGCTCACGCGCTCACTAACGGCAAAATCGCCTTTTTTATAGCCAAGATCTTTAAAGACCTCTTGCAAATGTAACGGTAGCGGGTAATAAACTCCAGTCGGCACGCCTTTTTGCGCGCAGATTTCTAGCATCCTAGCTCTATCTTTTACGCGGATGCAGTACTGAGCCCAGACGCTCGTATTTCCGCTTTCCACAAAGGGCGTTACGACGTTTTTTAGGTTTTGGCCGTAGCGTGCGGCGATCTCTTGGCGGCGCGCGATTTCGTCGTCAAAGTATTTTAGCTTCACGTTTAAAACGCCCGCTTGGATGGCGTCTAGCCTGCCGTTTATGCCGATTGCGCTATGAAAATACCGCTCTTTTGAGCCGTGATTTAGTAAAATTTTTATCTTTTGCGCCAGCTCGTCGTCGCTCGTAAATATCGCTCCGCCGTCACCGTAGCAGCCAAGCGGTTTAGCAGGGAAAAACGAAGTTGTGGCTAGCTTTGAGAGGCTGCACGACCTTGCGCCCCCTTGCTTCGCGCCAAAGCTTTGCGCCGCGTCCTCGATGACGGTTAGGCCGTACTTCGCGGCGATTTGGTTGATGCGTTTCATATCGGCTATTTGACCGAAAAGCGAGACGGGCATTATGGCTTTGGTTTTTGGCGTGATTGCGGCTTGGATTAGGCTTGGATCGATGTTGTAGGTTTTTTCGTCGATATCGACAAACACGGGCTTAGCTCCCGTTAAAGCTATCATCTCGGCGGTCGCAAAAAAGGTAAAAGGAGACGTGATGACCTCGTCGCCGCGTCCGATACCAAGAGCTAGAAGCGAGATAAATATCGCGCTAGAGCCGTTGCTGCAGGCTATGGCGTGCTTTGTGCCGCTAAAGCGAGCTAAATTTTCCTCTAGCAGCGCGACCTTTTGGCCGCCGATATACGCGCTAGAATCTAGCGTCTGCGCGATTTGCTCGTCGATTTCGTTTTTGTATTTTCGGTATTGTCCTTGCAAATCTATAAAATTTATTTTCATTTATTTTCCTCGATTTAAGATTAAAAATTATACTACTAAATTTATTAAATTTATCAAAATACTCGTATTTCAGGGCTTTTTGGGCTTAAATTTAGGCAAAAGCCAGCAACAAAAACGAGTCTAAATCCCCGCGCTAGCCATCCCGGCCTCGATCAAAAACTGGCTGGGCTGGTAGTTTATCTTTTTGATTTTGTCGTATTTGGCGTAGCTTAAAATCAGCTCGTCGCGCGCCCTCGTAACCGCGACGTAAAAGAGCCGCCGCTCCTCCTCGAGCGAGCCGCCCATGCTCATGAGTTTGAGGTTTGGGAAGCGATTTTGCGCGAGATCGACTACGAAAACGAGATCAAACTCAAGCCCCTTTGAGGCGTGCACGCTTAGCAGATTTACCCCTTCTCCGCTGCTCATTTCGCTGCTGCCCAGCGTGATAAAGTTATAAAATTTCTCCGCCTCCGAGTAGTTTTTGGCTAGTTCGCCAAGCACCTCTAGCTTGCCCGCGATGCGTTCTAGAGCCTCTTTTTTTAGCGTTTCGTCTATGTTGCCGTTTTTTTGCGTGGCGCGCTTGGTCGCGAGACTATCCGCGATGAGGGCATAAATTTTGCTATTTTTGAGATCCTCTATCAGCGAGGTCGGGCGCGAGTGGCGTTTGGCGGCGTTTAAAAAATTATAAATTTCATACAAAAACTGCCCGCCGCTCTCGCTTAGTTTTTGGATTTTTAAAATCGGGTGCGCGAAAAAATCCTCGCAAAAGTTAAATTTAGCAAAGCGCGACTTCTCCCCGACCTCGTCAAGCTCGTCAAAAAGCCCTAGCTGGTAGTTTTTGGTCTTTTTGGCAAAGGCCTCCACGCTATCGTCAGGCTGCAAAAATCCGCGCACGACGTCGCCGTGTCCGACCTTGCTTAGCACTTCAAAAATCTCCTTGCTAAGCGCCGCACCGACGCCTTTTGCGTATTCACACACGTGGATAAAGGCCATGATGTCTTTTGGATTTATAAGGATGCCTAGCAAATCCATCGCGGCGCGCACCTCGCGGCTCTCAAAAAAGCTCACGCCACCCTTTCGCTTGGAGCCGATACCAAGCTCTCGTAGCGCGACTTCCAAGCCGTCGGCGCTTGAGTTGTTGCGAAAGATTACGGCGATATTTTCTTTTTTGTATTTGCTAACGGCGATGATTTGCGCGATGTTTGCGTACTGGTCGAAAAGCTCGTTGTAAACCAGCAGCTTTGGCGAGGTAAATTTACCCTCGCGGCCGACGACTAGCTTTTTTTCGTAAAGGCGCGGGTTGTTTGCGATAACTTTGTTGGCAAGGGCTAGGATGGCGGAGCTGCTGCGGTAGTTGATATTTAGCGCGTAGATTTTGGCGTCTGCGAAGCGGTCCTTAAACGAGCCGATGATCTCGATGTTTGCGCCGTTAAAAGCATAAATGCTCTGGTCAAAATCCCCGACGCAAAAGAGGCTTTTCGTCTCAAAAGCGCTGATTAGCGAGCCTTGCAGGGAGTTTGTATCCTGATACTCGTCGACTAAAATTTCCTCAAATCTCAGCGGCGCGCCTTTTCTTAGTTCGTTACGCATTTTGATAAGCAAGTCATTAAAATCCGCATAGCCGAATTTGCTCTTTTCCTCCTCAAATTCGCGTAAAACGTCCTCGTAAATCTCGGCATAAACGCCTTGCTCGTCGCTTCGCTCTTTTAGCCACTCGCCAAACGTTTGCTTTAGGGCTAAATTTTGATACAGCGAATACGCGTCGTAAAGATAAGCGCCGCCGTATGGTTTAACGTCGCTTAGGTGGTTAAATTTGCGCCTCTCGACGAGCGATTTTAGCAGCGTTTTTAGCTCGCTAGGCTGCTTTAGCGTGACCGGTTTTTCTAGAAATTTAAGCAGCGAATAAGAAACCGAGTGAAAGGTGCCAGCCGTGATGCGCGAGGTGATTTTTTTATCAAAATGCCTATTTAAGCGCTCGATCATTTCGGCCGCGGCCTTGTTGGTGAAGGTTAGCAGCAGGATTTTTTCGGGCTTTACGCCTAAATTTAGCAGATGAGCGATGCGCGCGACGATGGTGCTGGTTTTGCCGGTACCCGCAC
>CAUQMN010000122.1:0-4926 GCA_963518765.1 uncultured Campylobacter sp. | reverse complement strand
ATCTCTCGTCCACGGCAAGGCTATCTATGTATAGCTCGTCTGCAAAGCACTCCGTCTGCGGGACTTCGTTTGAGCCAAGCATCCGCAAATGCGCCCTAATAGGCTCATCCAATACCTCAATCTCGCCTCCGTCGTAAGCGCAAATCACACCCGCGATCTCGCCGTCAAATTTGAAAACGAATATGTTGTTGTAGCTTAGGCGGTTTATCTCGCTTCTAAAAAATTTATGCAAAATTTCATCGCTCTTAACGGGGTCGCTCACGCCGCTAAGCGTAAAAGCGATATCCTCCATGGCTAAATTTAACAGCTCTATGCAGCGCGCGGCGTCGTCTTTTTGGGCATTTAAAATCATATTCGGATTATAGGACTTAAAGCTAAATTTTTTGCTAATACGCTCAAAACCTCGCGTTTTTTAAAAAAATGCAAAATTTTTTTAGATATAATTGGGTAAAAATTTTTAAAGGAACGAAATGGGACGAGCGTTTGAATATAGGCGCGCCGCGAAGGAAGCGCGCTGGGACAAGATGAGTAAAGTTTTTCCAAAACTCGCAAAAGCCATAACCGTGGCGGCTAAAGAGGGCGGCACCGAGCCTGATATGAACCCGAAACTTCGCGCCGCGATAGCAGCGGCCAAGGCGCAAAACATGCCAAAAGACAACATCGACGCGGCGATAAAACGCGCTAGCGGTAAGGATAGCGCTGATATCAAGACTATCTTTTACGACGGCAAGGGTGCTCACGGCGTGCAAATCATCGTCGAGTGCGCCACCGATAACCCGACTCGAACGGTCGCAAACGTCAAGGCGATATTTAGCAAAAACGGCGGTGAAATTTTGCCTAGCGGAAGCCTAAATTTCATGTTTACTAGAAAGAGCGTTTTTGAGCTTGATATGCCGGCAAAAGAGCTTGACGAGATCGAGCTAGAGCTCATCGACTTTGGTCTAACCGAGATCGAGGAGGAAGACGGCGTGCTTTATATCTATGGCGATTACGCGAGCTTCGGCACGCTAAGCGAAGGTATCGAAAAGCTGGGGCTTGAAGCCAAAAAAGCTAGCCTACAATACATCGCAAACTCGCCCGTAAGTCTAGATGAAGAGCAAATGAACGAGCTAGAAAAACTACTCGATAAGCTGGAAGACGACGACGACGTGCAAGCGGTTTATACAAATATCGAATAAATTTAAGGAACAAAATGAGAAACGACGAACTAAAAATCTACGACATCGACGCGGCCGAGCTTGCTAAGCTCAAATTTGCCGTGATCCATACGGAAAAAGGCGATATGAAGCTCGAGCTCTACGGCGACGAAGCGCCGCAAGCGGTGACGAATTTCGCCCAGCTAGCTAAAAGCGGCTTTTATGACGGGTTAAATTTCCACCGCGTGATCCCAAATTTCGTGATCCAGGGCGGTTGTCCGCACGGTACGGGCACCGGAGGGCCTGGCTGGCGCATTAAATGCGAGTGCGTAGGCCAAAAGCACAAGCACAAACGAGGGACGCTATCTATGGCGCACGCCGGACGCGATACGGGCGGCAGTCAGTTTTTCGTCTGTCACAGCGCGCAGCCGCACCTCGACGGCGTACATACGGTGTTTGGACAGATCGTGGACGAGCCTAGCCTAAAGACTCTAGATAGCGTCAGACAAGGCGATAAGATAAACTCGGTCGAAATTTTAGAGAGTTTGTAAATTTAATAAAAATCGGGCGGTAGATTGAGCTCTGATAATCCGCGCGATTTCGTTTTATGCGATTTATTAAAATTGTAAAGGATATTTCTTGAATCAAAACGCTTCAATCGCGGCAAAGCCGCAAAAACCTTTTATAGTTAGACTACTTACCAATCTCGCGTTTTGGGTGATTTTCGGTATCGTCGCAGGTATCGCCGTGGGCGTATTTTTCCCGGATTTAGGCATACAGAGCAAGCCCGGTATCGATTACTTTATCAAAGCCCTAAAAGCGCTCATCGGCCCTATCATCTTTTTAACGATAGTCTCGGGCATCATAGGGCTTGAGAGTATGAAAGATCTAGGCTCTATCGGGCTTAAAGGATTTATTTACTTTGAGTTCGTAAGCACCATAGCTCTTGCCGTGGGAATAATCTTTGGCGAGACGCTAAAACCGGGGCATGATATGCACCTTGACTATACGCAGCTTGACGCCTCTAGCGTGGAGAAATTTACGAGTCAAGCCTCGAGCATAGACGCAAACAGCGGACTCATAGCTCATACGCTTCATATTTTGCGCGGCGCGGTACCCGTAGACGGCATTTTCCCTTATGTACATCTGCTTGATCCGTTTATCAAATCAAACACGCTGCAAGTGCTATTTATGGCGATCGTAACGGCGGTTATTATATCTTTTTTAAAACACGAACATAAAAACAAAATCCTAAAACCGCTTGAGATAATTCAGCACTGGGTGTTAAAACTACTTACGATTTTGATGCTATTTAGCCCCGTCGCGGCGTTTTCTGCGATGGCGTATTTGATCGGTAAATTCGGCATCGGTTCGCTAATAGGCATGCTTGAGCTGCTTTTCGTTATGGCGCTTGCGAGCTGCTTTTTTATCTTCGTAGTTCTTGGCGCGATTTGTTATTTTGCGAAGGTCAATATCTTTAAATTTATGCGCTTCATCGCAAAAGAAGTCTTGATCGTATTTGCGACGAGTTCTTCTGAGACCGCGCTAGCCCCGCTCATGCAAAAGCTAGAAGCCGCAGGCATCCACAAAGGCGCGGTCGGACTCATCATACCGACTGGATATTCGTTTAATCTTGATTGCACGAACATCTACCTGTCGCTTAGCGTTATTTTCCTAGCTCAGGCCTTCGGTATCCCGCTAAGCATCGAGCATCTGATACAAATTCTCATCATCTTGATGGTAACGAGCAAGGGCGCGGTGGGTGTCACGGGTTCCGGATTTATCGTGCTTGCCGGTACGCTTGCCGCGCTTCCTAGCGCAGGTATCCCCGTCGTCACGGTTGCGGTGCTGCTTGGCGTGGATAAATTTATGTCCGAAATGCGCGCGGTAGGAAATCTCTGCGGCAACGCCGTAGGCTGCCTAATCATCTCGATCTGGGATAAAAAAGTAGATATGGAGAAATTCCGCTACGCCCTCGATCACCCGGACGAGTTTCACTTTCATTCGTAAATTGAAGGCGACGGGCTTTTAGCTCATCGCCTCGCTCAAACCGCTCAAACTAAAATTCGTATTTAAATTCCAAAATCCTACCCTTGTCGTCAAATTCGATCAAAAGCTCTTTTTCAAATTTAGCTACGATTTCGTCTTTTCCTTTTTTCAAAAATCCGCCCTTTTGGGTATTTTCGTCAAATTTAACTCCGTTAAATTCCAAAAAGCTTTTGATGAAAATTTTATGATCGACGTCAAAATCTTGTATGCAGTCGCTTGCGATTTTAACAAACTCGTGCGCGCCAAGAGGCTCAAAAAGCGAGGTCGGCGCATCCATGATCGCTACAAACGCGCAGCCCTTATCGTGCCTGCAGCCGTAGTAGCATAAATTTTCGCCCGCCGCTCCGCACGCGGCGATAGATAAATTATGCCCGTTAAGCATCTCATCAAGCTCAAAGCCAGGTTTGCTAAAAGCCTGCAAGCCCCACTCCCGTCCCGCGCGCAAAATCTCGTGCGAAAACGCCGTCGCCTCGGGGCTAAGGCCGCTTTGGTTGGCAAATCCCCACAGCCACGTGTCGCTCACCTTTGACTCGCTACCGATAAGCTGTATCTTGTAAATTTGATCGCCGAAAGCTATCTCGCAGCTGTCAAAATCCGCGTTCCAGTCAAGGTTGCCTACGATATCCGCAAATCTATTTTGCACGGTCGCCATCTTGCCCAGAGTCGCCGAAAACACCTGATAAAAGTCCGAAAAATCGCTTACGTAGCGTAAATTTCGCATTTTTGCTCCTTTAAATTTGGTTTGCGAATTATACCGATTAAATTTTAAACTTGCCCGAAAATATTAAAATTTTATTTTAAGCTTAATTAAAAGATAGTATAATTTCATAAATTTTATCTCAAATTTAGGAGCGAATATGGACATAGTCGAGAGATTTTTACGCTATACGAAGATCAACACAACGACAAACCGCGAAGCAGGCGCGGCGGGCATCATGCCCTCAAATCCTATCGAGCACGATCTGGCAAAGCTGATAGAAAGCGAGCTAAAGCAGCTCGGCCTGCAAAATATAAAAAGACGAGAAAACGCCATAACTACGGCCGTTTTGCCGTCAAATTCCGCTAAAAAGCTGCCCTCCGTGGCATTTTTCGCGCACCTTGACACGAGTGCGGAGCAAAAAAATGACACGAAAGCGCAAATCGTGCGCTACGAGGGCGGCGACGTCACGCTAAATAAAGAGCTAGGCATAACGCTAAAACTTAGCGAATTTCCAGAGCTAGCTAACTACGTCGGAGACAATCTCATCGTAACAGACGGCACTAGCCTGCTAGGCGCGGACGACAAGGCCGCGATCGCCGCCATCATAAACGCAGCGCAGTTTTTCGTCCAAAACCCGCAAATAAAGCACGGCGACGTGACTTTTGGCTTTTTACCCGACGAGGAGCAAGGCCTGCGCGGGGCCAAGGCGCTTGATATCTCGGAGATCAAGGCCGACTTTGCCTACTGTCTAGATTGCTGCGGTATAGGCGAGCTGATTTACCAAAACTGGAACGCCGGCGATGCGGTCGTGACCTTCGCCGGGCAGTCTGCGCACCCGATGAACGCCAAGGGCAAGCTGGTAAATTCATTGTTGCTCGCGCACAAATTTATCTCAATGCTACCCGGCGGCGAAGCGCCCGAGTACACTGACGGCGTCGAGGGCTACTACTGGGTCAAGGAGCTATCTGGCAACAGCGCAAAGACCGTGCTAAAGCTCGACGTTCGCGAATTTAACGAGGCAAAATACGCGCAGCGCATGGC
>CAUQMN010000121.1:0-4938 GCA_963518765.1 uncultured Campylobacter sp. | reverse complement strand
TCGACGTCAGCTTGCAAAATAGCATAACAAGCTCTAAATTTAAAGCAACCAGAGCCCTTATTAGCTCCAAAGTTCATGATGATGCTAGTGTTGACGTGTTAAATGATTTGAGCGACGAAGAAGAGTATCTACTGGGATCGGCCTTTGATCAGGATAAAGAAAGCATCGTTCTTGCTAGTCTTAAAACCAGTTTGGGAGTTTTGGGTAGCAAGACTCCGTATGAGTTAGAGATTCCGATTTGTAAAATACAAAATATCAGCTCAAGCAGACAAATAAAGTTAGACGATAAATTTATTCCGACCTGCCTTGATATAAGCAAGCATCCGTTTATAAGGCAATTTATTGATGAGATGATATATTCGACAAGACAACATAAGCAGACTTTTTTAGGCATATTTAAGGGCATAGATCAATCAAAAAATACTCTTGATTTTACCACTTATTTGACCTTAAATATGCTAAAAAAATGGAGTCTTAACTTTGCCTCTATAGCAAATAGACAAAAGATTCATCCTGAATTTTTATATGAGAAGCTAGTTGATTTTCAGGCCGATTTGACCGCCTTGAGCAATGACGATAGTTTTAGCGATTTTATAGCCTATAAACATGACGATCTAAGCGCTACTTTTTCCCTGCTTATTAACAACATAAGGCTATTGTTTTCCAAAATCATCTCCCCAAAATACGTCATGGCGCGCATTGTATCAAATGCTCACGGCTTTTTTGACTGTATGTTTGATAACGCCGGTATTATTGAAAAAGGCGAACTATTTTTGGCTGTTAGCTCTAATGTTAATAGCGACTATTTACTTAAGAATTTTAAAGAACAGTGTAAGATTCATACTCAATCTAGCATTAAAAATATAGTGGCATCTCAGCTTAACGGCCTTAATATCGAACAGATTTCAATTATTCCAACCACTCTTCCAAGATTAAACGGGTATGTTTATTATAGACTAGACAAGAACGACAAGCTATTTAGGTCTTTTATCGGCGAGAATATTATCAGCGTATATGTCACAAATAATATAACTAACCCGGATATAAAAATGTGGGCTATACTATAAAATTTTAAAGGCCGATAGGTGCAAGGTAAAGATAATTCATTTTCTATATTGTTTGAAAGTCGACTCCAAGGGCTTGGGACAAATCAGGCTCTAGATCATGTCTTACCGCTTTTGCTTCTAGCTAATAGAATGTCAAAGATACAAAATATTTCACAAGAGCAAATGGTTGGTTTAAAAGAGAAATTAACCAATGATATACTTAGCATAAGCTCAAAACTGGCTAGTCTTAGAATTTATGATGAAGACGATATTACTAGGCTTAGATACTGCGTCTGCGTCTTTATAGACGAAAGCCTTATGAAAAATGAACTCTTTATGAATAGTTTTTGGGCAAATAATACTCTTACTATTAGGCTATTTAACGAAAATTTAGGCGGAAATAAATTTTTTGGCATAATGGAAAAATGGTTTGAAAACCCCGCAAAAAACAAAGATCTTTTGGAAGTCGTTTATGCTTGTTTAACTCTTGGGTATAGGGGCAAATACGATCTTGAGAATGATTGTAACGAAAAGATCGGATATCTTTGTGAAAGTATAGCATCGGCTATTGCCCCCTTGATAGGTAGCGATGAAGATACTTTATTTAAAAAAGCCTATACTCCTTCTAAACCCGACAATATACTGAATAATTTTAATTTTGGCGGAGCTAAAGCTCTTGCAATACTGATAGCTATAATAGCGGTCGCGCTTTCATTTATGTACTCAATCTATAGCCTAGATAAGGAAAACATAAAAAACAATACAAGCATTAATAATAAAATCGATACTTTTATGAGAGATTCTAATACAAAAACATAGTTAGTTTTATTATATTAGGCTCTCTTTAACTTAAGCTCACGCAAGGGAGCAGTAAGTTACGATGAGTTCGATGAAAAACAAATATATAATCCGTTCCCGAATTTCAGAGAAGAAATTTAGAGAAATTTTTATGTTATTTCTCGGCCAATATAGAAGTCGTGAAATATCGGAATTTATCAATTTTGTAAAAACAATCGATCTTGTGCCTGGCTTTACTTGCTTGTTACCGACAGGATGCGCTCTTTTAAAAACAGGTAGAGGTGTAGCAGATAAAACGCCGGTGTTTAACTTTGCTTTGCTTGTTGTTGCCCCCCCCCCAAAAAATATACAAGCATAGCAGAGTAGAGTAAAATGAAGCGGTATGGTTTATTTGCTCAGATAGTTAAAGACTGCTCTATAAATGAACTAATACTATATTATCAGTGCTTCTCAAAGAGAGCATACTCTATCAGTATCAAGCTTAAAACTAAATATAAGATCAAATTAGATGATAGCGTTAAATTTTGGATTGCTGGAAGACACATGACAGTTTGGTTGATTACGGAGCTAAAGCTCGCTATATAATATGACACTCTAAAAATAATACGCCGAGCTTGCTATTTTGAAAGAAGGAAATGATAAATCATATGAATGGTATGGCAAACATTTCTTGCTTCTTCTAAAGGTATACGCTCTGCTCTATTTCACTATGCTTGTAGCTTTTCAAGACAGTGAAGTAGAGTTTAGATATAATACTAAAGCTACACAAAATTTGTATCAAAATTTTTTAAAATCGATAAGAGGTCTTATAATCAGTAAGACTAAGCCACAGCTAAAAATTTACTTAGGTTTAATTGAGCCTTAAATTTTTATCGTTAAATATCTCTATATGACTTGTTTTAAATTCCTTTTCTAAAACTTGAATTTGAGTCTCTCTCGCCTTTTTAGTAAAAATAGGTACGATATTTTGAACGCCGAAATTATCTATCAAAAGTGGAAGCATATTCGTATATCTTTGCTTTTTTAAAGAATACGAATTTTTAAGCTTCTCATCGTATTTATAGATCGGTCTTTCTTCGGCCTCCTTAACATAACCTTTTCCTAAAATCGTTACAACTTTCATATTTTACTCCTCATTTTGCATATATGTTAAATCATAGTGTTTGACAGTATAATCGCTAGTGGAAACGTACTGCAAATGCCTGTCGTTGGGTATCGCAAACATCGCTCCGGCTATACTTATCGCCTTTTGCCCTCCCGTGACATCAAATACAATGTCGTCTTCCGTAAAGCCCTCTTGCCCAAGCTGGCTATATACGTTTTCTAAAAATTTATAGACGATTTTTGCATCTTCAAAATCATCTATCTCATGCACGTTTACTATATCCGCAAGCTCCTTGCCAAAAAGATTTTGCACGCATTTTAAAAATTTATCTTTATCCTTGATAGATTCATTGGAACAAGCTACTATAATCTTTTTAAGCCCTTGTTTATGATAGTCGATAGCCGTAAGAGGCATCGTATAATTACTATCTTTAAATTCCGCTACATTTTTAAATTTCATTAAATCACCCATGTTATCACGATTCTTGCTTAAAAATAACACCAAAACTTTAGCTATTTTAGGTCTATCATTTATATCTATATCGACGTTTGGAACGCTTTTGGGAATTATCCATTTAATTATCCAAAAAATCAAGATTGAGCCCAAAATTTGAACCAGCATAGTGCCGTCTTTGGCGCTCCATTTTAAAATTTCGCCGCCGAAAATTTTATCTAGTAGCGACGACATTCCGTTTGGTAGCCAAGCGAAAAATAGAGATACCCCAGCTATAATAAAAAACGTCTTATATCCTAAAGAAGCGCTTCCCAGTAGTGAGACTATAATTTCTCTCCGTTTTCTATCTTGGTATTTATCTTGGTATTTGCTCATTTCTTGTCCTTGGTAAAATCTGTATCCATACCACTTGTCTTAGCTAGATGATTTTTGTTATTTTGTGATTTTATTTCGCTATAGTTTATTTTTTGTGCGTTACTAGAGTAGGAGCAAAGGGATTTTTTTGCATTTTTAGCCAAAACAAATTCATTTTTTTCGCCTCTTTTGCTATTGCCTAGCTTTTGATACCTTAAGAATTTTGATGGTTTGCATTCCACGCTTGCCATCGCGCAAAGTTCTGTTAATTGCTTGGTATTAAGCCAATTTGGCATAAACTCATTCATTTGATTTTCAAATTCTTTTAAATATTCATCTTGGCTATATCTTACTCCTTGTAGCGCAAGCTTTATATCTATTTTCCCGTAACCGTAAGGCTTTGCAAAGCCGATATTATGGATAAATTTATCGCTTTTGCCATGAAAAGTTATAGCGCTTAACAACGCTCCGATCTCAACCTTTTTAAGATTATGAAATATGATCTTGCCCTTAAAAACGCTATTTGCGGAAAGCGGTTTAAATTCAAATTTTATATTTTCGTTATCGTTTCCGACGCTTAGACTCTCTACGTCATTATGTAGCGGATAGCGTTTATATCCTCTGATTTTCGCTTCTTTATCCATAAGCGTTATATATGGGCCGTTTGGTCGCTGTTCTAAATAATTTGGATAATAGCTAGGATTAGGAGTACCAAACACCCCTTCCCTAGGAGTTTCAAAACTCTTGAAGCTAGATTTCAGATGCGAAAAATACACTCGTCCTTTTAGGGCTTTGTCGCTTCTAACGGTTCCGAAAATTGTCTCGGCGAGGTCAAGTTTTTCATCATTGCTCGCCTGCTTTGCCGCTTCAAAAATCGTTTTTCTGTAAGCAAGTTTAAAAATTTGCGTTAAGCCGATAGCTGTTATCTTGCCGTCATTATCTCTCGTATAAAATATAGGAATTTTCTCGCCTCTACCATCGTTAAATTTTTTGTTCCAATACTGGCCGTCTATAGATTCTTTATTTTCAAAATAGACCTTTTTAAAATCCTCAAAGACACTCTTGTTTAATGGAATTTCCTTACCGTTTTTTTCAAAAATGAATTCGTGTTTTTTATTATCTATATCACCGGTAAATACAAGCGTTCCTATTTTAGATGAATTTTTTTCTATCTTAGCCCTA
>CAUQMN010000120.1:0-4944 GCA_963518765.1 uncultured Campylobacter sp. | reverse complement strand
CCGCAAGCCTTCTCCCATGGGGCAATTGCAGGAAAGCTCCAAACGTCTTTCATTTGCTTGTTATCGTTTAGCTTTTTCATCAGTTCGTAGTTGAAAATATGCTTAAATTTCTCGCTTTTTCTCGCCCAGATTATTTGCTCGGTGCTATGCGTGAGGTATCGGCAGCTGAAATTCGGCGGCGGATTATATCGGCGCGCATTTAAAATGGCAGTATCTTGCATTTAAAATGATAGTGGAGAAAAAAATCGGGCTTTGCATACTATCATTTTAAATGCAAGATTTAACCCTTAAAAAGCATAAAAATTCGTCAAATAAACTTTAAATACTATTGAATATTTAAAAATCGAAAGATCTCATAAGAGAGTATCCTATCAAAGGTAAGATACGTTCAAGCTCTCAAAAAATAAATTTAAAGACATTTAATAAGCCTTTGAAGACCCTTTAACCTATCTCATAATTTTCATAAAAAATCTCATTTTTTGCCTTAATGTAAAAAATGAGAAACTTAACAATATTAATTCGATCTAAGGCTACTAGAAATTTTGTAAGTTTTATCTATTGATTTATAGAAATAAAATACTCTTCGTTCTGGAGCTCTTCTATATTTTTGTAATCCATAAAAAGTTTTGGTAAATTTCTTATTATCCCTTTGTATCCTATACTGCTATATATTGCAGCATTTATCAATGTATTTAATTTTAAGTATATAAACATTACTTGTGTTATCTCGTCTTGATTTTTAAGAATGCTAGTTATGGACACATTTCCATGTAAGAGATGATTCCTAAGCATAATACACTTTTTATCTAACTCGTTTAATTTAATTGTATTTTCATCAAATAATGATAATAACTTATCATTGTTTGGTAGATTAAATATATTGTCAATTCTGCCTAATATATTTTTCTTTTTTTCTTTTAAACTAGAATTATCTCCTATGAGTCGTTTTACTTCTTTCTTGAGCTGCTTAATAAAATCTTTTTCATAAGTAGTTCTTTTTATTCCAGTTCTCTTATTGTCCGATTCATTTTTTTGCGTTAAAATTTCTAAAACTGTTGCAAGTAATCTCATTGAGTAGTAGCTTATAGACAAGGTATTTACTATCATTAACGTATCTATCGCTTCTATGAAATTTATATTGTCTAGCATTTTATCTATCAAATTTTCAAAATCTTTTTTGTTAAGTTTTTTATTTTTTCCATCGATATCAACTTTTTTATTTGAGAAGCAATATTGATGCGGATTTCCTTCTATTGTGTAAAAGCCACTTTTGTAAGTAGGAGTAAAGCAACTTGTGTATTTAAAATTTTTGTATTCTAAGCATTCCAAATTATCACTTTCAAAATAATAACCTCTATCCATCTGTATAAAGCCGGTAATGAAACCAATTGCAGATAATATAACCCTGCAATACTCATCAAACTCTTTGAAGGTGATTTTTTCCTCACAATCTATAATTAAAAAATTATAAGTATGATAAAAAAATAAAAATGTATATTTTTCTTTAATATTAAATTTTAAATAATTATTCAAACTAACGTAAGGCCCATGTGCAAATACATCACTACCAAAATGATCAAATAAATTAAGATGTTTACTACTGGCATTTTCACAAGGTATCCATAGCTTATAGTAGCCTTCTCTTGTCTCATTAAATCCAACACTTGCAAATTCATATATGCTCCAATAACTAGAAACCCCCTCTTGTCTTTTAAATAGTGATGATATAATCTTTATCTTCATACCATTTATATCTAATTTCTCATCATCTATTTTTGCGGTTCTGAGATCACCATCAATGAACTCATTGTCTTTTTTTAGTAAAAATATATTTCCATCTTTATAAAAATTATTTTCTTGTGCTTCTACAACATCAATCAATTCTGTCTTTTTCATAAATTTCACTACCTTTTTTGTTTTTTGCCTGGTTATATTATACGGCATTTATTGTGTTTTTGTTATTAATGCAAAATATCTTATTGATTTTACATTAAGGTGAAAAATGAGAAATTTTTTTACGAAAATCGTGAGACGGGTTACATTAAATTCGTTTCCATAAAATCCCTATAATTTAGTTTTCGGCTCGTCCGCGACCGTCGTTTTAAAATCCGCACAAACGAAGTCCTCCGCACCTAAAACGATCTCGCTATTTTCGTAAGCCGCCCAGGCGATCTTACACGCTTCTTCTTTATTTCTTGCTTTAATAACGACTCTTCTCGCCGAAGTTTCGATAATCTCTACTTCAAATTCTTTCATTGTTTTCCATTTATTTTTGCACTTATCGCAATCGTCCGCTAAATTTTTATAATCGGCAGTCTAATTATCGTTTTACATTTTTGAGGGTCTATTTTTCTGGGGTCGCTTAGGTAGATTTCATGATGCGTCCTTTGCTCGCCAAAGTCCTTTGCATAGCCGTTTGCGGCGATAAACTCGTCTATTTTAGCAACGCTACCAGGCTCATCGTCAAAGCTACCCACATGTAAAATTTGCGCGCAAAGGCCTTCGTCAATCCTCAAAAACTCCGCCATACCGCAGTCTAGCTTCTTTTTTGAAGTAGCCTGCCGTACCGCCCAGTCGAAATTTTCTCGCTTGATAAAATCTGGCAGTTTAATCGCGCTAATCCAGCTAAAATCGCTCTTTCTAGCGTAGTCTGCCTCGCCGCAAGCCGAGCCGATTTGCCGCCAAAACCCTTCTAGCGGCGGCACGACATACTCAAAAAAGCCATCTATTTTATAGTCGGTTTTGTAGCTCATTTTTAGCGTGTAACTCACGGCATAAAGCACCTCTATCGCACGCTGATACGCGCCGCCTGATTCGTTTGGATCGCCTTCGCCGCGGACGCAAACGAAATTTGCGGGCGGGACGGTTAAAATTTGCAGCGTCTGCTTTGGCGCGTAAAGCTCTTTAAACTCTTTTTTAAAATCAAACATTTTTGCTCCTTTTGCTGGATAAAATTTAGCTGAAATTTTACTATTTCGCATCGCCCAAAACGCTAGAAGTAAAATTTAATCTCATCTAAAACAAATTCTAGCCGTGAAATTAGAGAGCTAAATTTAAGCTTTTATTTAAAGCAAAAACTGGGCGCAAAGGCAAATTTGATGTTTAAATTTGCCGGCATGCGCTCACTTCCCACCCAGATACTCCTGCAAGCTTTTTACTTCCAGCGCGCTGCCGTCTTGCACGCTTTTTAGCGATTTAGCCGCCGCTAGGGCCGCCGACATCGTCGTGAAATACGGGATCTTAAATTGCATGATGTTTTGTCTGATTTTCTTGCCGTCCTCGCTGTTTGACTTGCTGTCGCTGGTGTTGATGACGAGCGCGATGTCGCCGTTTTTGAGCCTATCCTCAACGTTTGGGCGACCTTCGCTGATTTTGTAGACGAACTCGCTCTCTACGCCCGAGCCCTCTAAAATTTTATACGTTCCGCCCGTGGCGATGATTTTAAAGCCCAGATTTATGAGCTCGCGCGCCAAATTTGCGGCGTATTTTTTGTCCGCGTCGGCAAGAGTCAAAAAGACTAGCCCGCTTGTCGGCAGCGAGTTGCTCGCGGCGATCTGGCTTTTGGCAAAGCTCTTGGCAAAGCCCCCAGATATACCCATAACCTCGCCCGTACTTTTCATCTCAGGCCCCAGGATCAAATCGGCGCCCGGCAGCTTGTTAAACGGAAAGACCGCTTCTTTGACGCAGACGTGATTTTTCACGTGAGGCTTAAGTATGCCGCGCTCCTCGTAAACCGCGCCGTAGTTATCGTAAAATTTAAGCGCCTCGCGCAAATCTCCTTGCCACATCACGCGCGTAGCGACCTTTGCCATCGGCACGCCCGTCGCCTTGCTAACAAACGGCACGGTGCGGCTAGCGCGCGGGTTTACCTCGATCATGAAAAGTTCGTTCTCGTAAATAGCAAACTGGATATTCATAAGCCCCACGACGCCTAAATTTAGCGCGATGTCGCGGGTTTGATTTTCTACCTTTTCGATCATCTGCGCGGTTAAATTTAGCGGAGGCAGTATGCACGCGCTGTCGCCGCTGTGGATGCCCGCCTCCTCGATGTGCTGCATCACGGCGCCGATATAGACGTCCTTGCCGTCGCTGATCGCGTCTACGTCAAGCTCCACGGCGTCTTGTAAAAATTTATCGATTAGTACTGGCGAGTGGTTGCTGACCTTGACCGCTTCGCTCATGTATAAGCGTAGCTCCTCATCGCTATGCACTCGTCTCATCGCGCGGCCGCCTAGCACGTAGCTAGGGCGTACGAGTACGGGATAGCCGATAGCTGCGGCCTTTTCTAGCGCCTCTTTCTCGCTTGTCGCCGTGTCGTTTCGCGGCTGTTTGACGCCTATTTTAGAGATAAATTCGCTAAATTTCTTTCTGTCTTCGGCGACGTCGATCGTGCGAGCGCTGGTGCCGATGATTTTCGCGCCGGCTATGCTTAGGCGTTTGGCGAATTTTAGCGGAGTCTGACCGCCGAAATGCACGATCACGCCGTCCGGGTTCTCGTGCTCAATCACGGCTCTAACGTGCTCGAAATCGATCGGCTCAAAGTACAAAATATCGCTCGTGTCGTAGTCGGTGCTGACGGTTTCGGGGTTGCAGTTGTACATTATAGTTTTGATGCCCATATCGCGCAGCGCGTAGCTGGCGTGCACACAACAGTAGTCAAACTCTATGCCCTGACCTATGCGGTTTGGGCCGCCGCCTATGATCATCACTTTTTTCTCTTTTTGCGCCGACTTTGCGTTTAAATTCAGCTCCGCGAAATTTGATAGTTGCGGTAGCTTCGTGATATTAGTCGTCGAGTAAAGATACGGCGTGAGCGCCTTAAACTCGCCCGCGCAGGTATCAACTTCGTTGTATTCGAGGTTTATGTCCATTTTCTCGCGCGCGAAATATATATCGTTTTGACCCAGATCAAGGTTGTCTTTTAAATTTATCAGGTGCGCGATC
>CAUQMN010000119.1:0-4969 GCA_963518765.1 uncultured Campylobacter sp. | reverse complement strand
TTTTTGCTTCATGAGTTCGGCTAGCTCGCCGTCTAGGGCATTTACGTCCGGCAATGACACGCGCGCGCGCAAGTACAAATCGCCGAATATCCCGCTTTTTCTATTTTGCACGCCGTATCCTTTGAGCCTGATTTTTTGCCCAGATTTTGAGTTTTCGGCGATTTTTATCGTGACGTCTTTTTTAGGCGTTTTTACCTCTATCTTGCCGCCAAACATCATCGTTTTTAGAGGAATTAACACGTCTTTGTATAGATCGTCTCCGTCTCTTTCGTACTCGTCGCTAGGCGCGATATTTACGGTTAGTATTAGATCGCCGCGCCCGCCGTTACCTTTGCCTTTTATGCGTAGTTTTTCGCCGTTATTTATGCCGTTTGGGATTTTTATTTTGATGTTTTCGCCGTTAAAATTTATCGAGTGCTCGCCGCCTTTTACCGCTACGTCAAACGGGATAGTTACCTTTGCCCGCGAGTCCATATCCTCCTCGCCCTCAAAGCCGCCAAATCCGCCCGTCTGTCTAAAGCCGCTAAAACCGCCCCTGCTAGAAAAACCGCTAAAACCGCTAGCGCTACCGCTAAAGCCGCCGCCGAAAATATTTTTTAAAATTTCGTCCAAATTTCCCATGCCCGAGCTGCTCGCAAAATCGTGGAAATTCTGTCCGCCAAACATCGCATCGCCGTGCCTGTCGTACTGCGCGCGCTTTTTTTCGTCGCTTAAAATTTCATACGCGGCGTTTATTTCTTTAAATTTATCCTCCGCGCCGGGATCTTTGTTGATATCTGGATGATATTTGCGCGCCAGCCTCCTATACGCCTTTTTTATCTCGTCTGCGGAAGCCTTTTCGGACACGCCTAACGTTTCGTAAAGACTATTGCTCATATTATATCCTTTTAGTCAATTAATTTTATAGCGATTATAGCACAAAGCTTTAGCGTATGTCAATCAAGTATAGTAAATAAGATAATTTTAAACGGCTTAAAGAATAATTAACTTTACATTGAGCTTAGCGCCATATAATCGCGCTTTGAAAAATTTTATCCAAAAGGAAAAGCAATGAAAAAGATAACCGTATTATCTTTGGCTACGTCTTGCGCGATCTTTGCCGCAAGCATAAATTTTAACGAACCCGCAGAGGATTTTACTAGAATAAATCCCGAATTTAATAAAAACGTCGTCCTCTCCTATAATAGCTCCATCGCCGATGCTAAAAAATCGGTCGTAAACATCTCCACTACAAAAACGCTAAACGGCGCGGGAGCCGATATGGGCGATATGTTTAACGATCCTTTTTTTAAAGATTTCTTCGGATTTCAGTTTAATATCCCTCAAGAAAAGCAAAAAAGCAGTTCTTTAGGATCTGGCGTCATCATCTCCTCCGACGGCTACATCGTGACCAATAATCACGTGGTAGAAGATAGCGACGAGATCGTAGTCACGCTGCTAGATAGCGACAAAGAGTACAAAGCTAAAATCATCGGCACCGATCCCAAAACCGACCTAGCTATCATCAAAATCGACGCTAAAGAGCTAAAAGCCATACCTTTTGCCGACTCGGCTAAGCTAATGGAAGGAGATATAGTTTTTGCCATCGGAAATCCTTTCGGCGTGGGCGGCAGTATCACTCAGGGCATAGTCTCAGGCCTAAATAAAGACAACATCGGACTAAATCAATACGAAAATTTCATCCAAACCGACGCTTCGATAAATCCTGGCAACTCGGGCGGCGCGCTAGTCGATAGCCGAGGCTACCTAGTGGGCATAAACTCTGCTATCCTTAGCCGCAGCGGCGGAAACAACGGCATCGGCTTTGCCATCCCGTCAAATATGACCAAAGATATCGCCAAAAAACTCATCGAAGACGGCAAGATCGAGCGCGGATATATCGGCGTGATGATAGCAAATCTCAACGAGCAGCAAAAAGAGATCTACAAAAATAAAGAAGGCGCGCTAATTAGAAGCGTAGAAAAGGGATTGCCGGCCGATATCGCGGGCATTAAACGAGGCGATCTGGTCGTAAAAATCGACGATAAAGATATCAAAAACGCAAACGACCTAAAAAATCTCATCGGCTCGCTAGCTCCAAACAAAGAGATCACGCTAACCTACGAGCGCTCGGGCAAACTAGAAACCGCTAAGATAAAACTAGCCAACGCCAACGCCCAGTCAAGCGGTGGCAAAGCGACCAAGGGCGACTCGGCGATAGACGGCCTTAGCGTAACGTCGATCGACGATAACGCGAGGTTTAAGTATAGACTAGCCTCAGACGTCGCAGGCGTGCTCGTTACAGACGTAAAATCAGGCTCAAATGCCGAAAAATTCGGCTTTGAAAAAGGCGATATCATCATCCAAGTCGCCGAGGAAAATATCAAAAATTTAGACGACTTTAACAAGGCCGTAGCAAACGCCAAAGGCAAAAAAACTCTCGTTTGGGTCAATCGCGGCGGACTTTTCCAAGGTCTTGTTATCAAATAATCTAAGATTAAGGCGCGCTAAAATGCGCCTTTTTCTAAATTTATCCTTTTTCTCGCCGGCTTGCCTCTATAAAGCAAGCTTAAATTTACCTATTTTATCGTAGCACCCGGTTTACGCCTTTGCTTATTTAAAATCCCTGCCCGCAGTCTAAATTTACCGCTTTAAAACCTAGCACTCGTTTGCCGTCTAAAAAACAAATCGCATTTTAATTTACTCTGCAGAGTTTATTTGATTTTAGCCGCCGCTAAGCTTGCCAAGATGCCTGCTTTTAAGCAAATTTGGGCTAAATTTCAAAATCTATATAAAAAGGATAAAGCATGAACGAAAACCAAATCTGGCTGGCTGGCAAAATAAAAAACGAGATAAATCTAACGATAAAAAACGGGCTAAAAGAGCGCTACAAGGGAGAGGCGCCCTACTCGCGGTGCCGCGTGCAAGAAGGCTATCACGATACTTTTACGTTAGAGTGCGGCAGATGCGGTTTTAGCATGTCTTATAGCGACTCGTATTATGAGGCGAGCGAGCTTAGCGAGGATGAGCTAAAAGAGGCTTTGCCGCTCATCATAAAGGGCGTAGAGGAGGAATTTTTAGACGAAAGGAACCTGCCGTTTTTTACGTATAAGCTAAATTTGTCGGTCAAATTTGAAAGCGAGGACTCGCCGCGTAAATTTTACTTTGAAAACGCGGCTAGAAAGGCTGAACTAAAGCGCAGGCTAGAAGGCTATATGGACGAAGTCATTACTAGGCGTACGGCAAAGGTCAAGGATGAACGCGAGCTTTACGTATTTATGGGGCACGTTTTTGATCTGCCTCTTATGGAGTATGACGAATTTGGGCTTATAGAGCTGATAGAAAAGTTCGAACTAACCGTGCGGGACTCTAAAAGCAAACATCTAACCGATGAGTTTAAAGAGGCGCTTACTTGCTATCTGCAAGATTGGCGAGACGATAAGTTTATGCCTAAATTTTACGATATTTGCGGCGATGATTGGGAGAGGACTTATGAGCTTAAAAAGGACTTTAAACCCCAAAACGTAAGCGCCGGCGAGCTTGCGCTTTTCGTGCGGGCGGCATTTTGGCGGATCAAATTTAAAAGCTTTAGCTGGGACGTAAAATTTGCGCGCAAAGACCTCGAAAGCGCGGCCCTGATTTTCGGCTCGGCGCAGGCGAAAAAGTATTTAGACTGCGGCACCGGCGAGCTAGACGAAAGCCTAACGAGATTTAAGGACGCGGACGTACAGTGCGCCGCAAACGATGTTTTTGCGCAAATTAGCGTAAAAATCAAAAACGAAACGCCTCAGGCTTACAAAAAGGCGCTAATATTTATCGTAAATCTGTTGCGCGCGGGATTTGCGGCTAGCTACGCCGTTAAATTTAGCTCCAAAGCGGATAAAATTTATCTACCGGTAAAAGGGCTTGAAAAGACGCAGACGCACCGATTTTTCGCTACCGCGCTAGCACATGATGTAGACTTGGAGCTTGAGCTTTACGCCAAAGAAGCCCTAAGGCATAAATACGAATTTTACGCCGATATAAACGACGAAAAGTGCCTAATGACGGGCAGTTACGCGGTATTTGGCCTTGCGCTAAAAAGCGAGAAATATTTCGCGCTAGCTAAGCGGTATTTTAAAAACGTAGACGACGAACATCAAAGCGCGCATATAAAATTTATCGAGGCTTTTATCGATAGATACGGCGTTAGCGCGCAGAGCTTGGACGTATTGGTCGATGCCTTCTCATCGTATCAGGAGGATAAAATTTATAAAAATTTACGTGCGCTAATGGACGAACCTACAAACAAAGCCCTATTTTTGCGCGCTCTTGAGAACCTAAAAGGTTATAAAAAGGAAAATGCTGCGTATGCGGCCTGGGGGCGGGGCTGGGAGAAGGAAATTTCTGGTTGATTGCGATTTTATAGGCTTGTCTCTTGCACATATTGACTTTTTACGCTCAAATTTGGAGCCAATTTTACTAAATTTGACGAACCGAGACCCAAGTCTTGAAAGCGCCAAATTTGAGTGAGTTAAATTTGACGCTATTTTTTATGTTAAGAAGGAAGGAATTTGAACTACGCTCTGCTTGCAGCTAGGGGCGAAGCGAAGCAAAAATCATTTAAAGGCGCACAAGAAACTAGCCGCTACCGCCATTAAAAATTTAGCCAAAACTCGTTATAATTACCGCAAAAAAGGATACGTGATGATAAAAATTTTGATGATAGAAGACGATTTAGAGCTGGCGGAAATTTTGACCGAGTTTTTAGCTAAAAGCGATATGGACGTAAAGACGGCGGAGGAGCCGTATATCGGCCTTTCGACGCTAAACGTAGAAAAATTCGACCTAGTGATCTTAGATCTCACGCTGCCGGGACTTGACGGCCTAGAAGTATGCAAAGAGATCCGCAAGCGCCACGACGTGCCCATCATCATCTCAAGTGCGCGCCACGACATCACGGACAAAGTAAACGCCCTAGATAACGGCGCGGACGATTATCTACCAAAGC
>CAUQMN010000118.1:0-4990 GCA_963518765.1 uncultured Campylobacter sp. | reverse complement strand
ATGCTTCTTTTAGTAACATAGCCGAGTCTGCTCCCTTAAATTTATCGTCGGTGTCGGGGAAATGCTCGCCTATATCGCCCAGCCCAGCCGCTCCTAGCACTGCGTCTATGAGCGCGTGGATAGCTACGTCGCCGTCGGAGTGAGCCTTTAAATTTCTTTCAAAAGAGATTTTTTCGCCGCCGATTGTTACGAAACTTCCCTCTTTTTTCTCTTCTTCAAAGGCATGCACGTCAAAACCGTTGCCGACGTAAATTTCGCTTGAGGGCGCGCTAAGGCCGTAAATTTTGGCTAGATCGTCTTTAAACGTGATTTTTCTAGCGTTTTCGTCGCCTTGCACGTACCAAATTTTACCGCCCGCAGCCGCTATCGCCGAGCTATCGTCGGTGTAAATTTGACCTGATTCAAGCGCGCTTTTTAGCATTGCCGTACGCGAGAGCTGCGGAGTTTGGATGAGCTTGATCTGCTCTCTATCTACGACGCCCGCGCCTAGATAAACGGTATCGGGCACCTTTAGCGCAGGCACGACGCAGTCGGCGTTTTGGATGCCGCCTATTATGCGAGAAAAAAGCTCCGTGCTAATCATCGGACGAGCGATGTCGCTAACTAAAACAAATTCGCTTTGAACGAGCTTAAGAGCGTTTTTTAGGCTCTCTTGACGCGTCGCTCCGCCTTTTACGAAGCGATATGACGGGGCAAATTTGCTCATATATTTTTCCTCGTTTGAGGCAATGATTATCTCCTTAAAAGCGTAGTGCGAGCTTAAATTTTTAGCCGCAAATAGCCATAGCGGATCGCTTCCGACGCGCAACCACTGCTTTTTAACGGGCATTTCAAAACGGCTGGAGCTTCCGGCTCCGAGCATTATCAGCGTAACGTCTAGCAAAATTTCTCCTTTGGCGAAGTGTTACGATATTATACATCCTAAAAGCTTGTTTTTATCTTTTTTGAGTAAGATTAGGACCAAAATTTTTAAGGAGAAAAACATGAAAGAATTTCGGGTCAAATTTGACTCTGCCGACAAAACTCCGACGCAGATGTACTACGCTAAAAAAGGCGTTATAACGCCCGAGATGAACTACGTAGCGCAGGCTGAAGCGCTAAATCCCGAGCTCGTTAGAAGCGAGGTCGCCGCGGGCAAGATGATAATCCCCGCCAACATCCATCACGCAAATTTGCTCCCGATGGCAATCGGCAAGGAGGCCAAAACCAAAATCAACGCAAATATCGGCAACTCAAGCCTAAGTAGCGATATCGGCGCCGAGCTTGAAAAGCTGCAAATTTGCCTAAAATACGGCGCCGACACGGTCATGGATCTAAGCACGGGCGGCGATCTGGATGCGATTAGAAGCGCTATAATCGCAAACTCCACCGTCCCCATAGGCACCGTACCGATGTATCAGATCATCCACGATATAAAAGAGGTCGAAAATTTGACGACGAATGACATCCTAAAAACGCTCGAAAAGCAGGCGCGCCAGGGCGTTAGCTACTTTACTATACATGCGGGCTTTTTGCTCAAATTTATGCCGCTGGTCGCAAAGCGCAAGATGGGCATCGTTAGCCGCGGCGGCAGCCTAACTGCTAGCTGGATGATACACCATCATAAAGAAAACCCGTTTTACGAGGCTTTTGACGATATTTTAGAAATTTGCGCCGCTCACGACGTCGCGCTATCTCTTGGCGACGGGCTGCGTCCGGGCTGCCTATACGACGCGACTGATGAGGCTCAGCTTAGCGAGCTGCGGGTTTTAGGCGAGCTAACGCTGCGCGCATGGGAGAAAAACGTACAGGTGATGATCGAGGGACCGGGTCATATTCCTTTAAACCAAATAGAGTATAATATGAAAATCGAACGCGAGCTGTGCCACGGCGCGCCTTTTTACGTGCTAGGACCGTTGCCTACGGACATCGGCGCTGGGTACGATCACATCACTTCGGCTATCGGCGGGACGATGGCGGCCTTTTACGGAGCCTCGATGCTGTGCTACGTGACGCCCAAAGAGCACCTTGGTTTGCCAAACGCAAACGACGTGAGAGAAGGCATCGTAGCGCACAAGATCGCCGCTCACGCAGCCGACGTCGCGCTAGGCAAAGCAGGCGCGATAGAGCGCGATCACGCGATGAGCGACGCTAGATACGCTTTTGACTGGAACAAGCAGTTTGAGCTAAGCCTAGATCCCGAAAGAGCACGCGAGTTGCATGACGAGAGCTTGCCGCAAGAGTCGTTTAAAAAGGCGGAATTTTGCTCGATGTGCGGGCCTAAATTTTGCGCGTATAAAATTTCAAAAAATCTAACGAAGGAGAAAAATGTTAAGTAAAGAGGATGTCTTAAATAGACTAAAAGGCGTGATATATCCGGGCTTTGAGAAAGATATCGTGAGCTTTGGATTCGTAAAAAACGTCGAAATCGGTGAGAAAATTTTAATCGAGGTCGAGATCGTAAGCTCAAATCCCGACGTAGCAAACGAGCTGCGAACCGACATAAAGCGCGTGATGGGCTCAAACGAGTGCGTCATTAACATCATCCAACCAAAAATCCCCGAGGAAAAAAGCAACAGCCAAAGCGGTAAAAACATCGCTCCGCAGATCAAAAATTTCGTAATGGTAAGCTCGGGCAAAGGCGGCGTGGGTAAGAGCACTACGACGCTAAATTTAGCTATCTCTATGGCAAAGCTTGGCAAAAAAGTAGGCATCCTAGACGCCGATATCTACGGTCCAAACATCCCAAGAATGCTCGGCGAAGTGGGCACGCAGCCGCAAGTCGTTGGTAATAAACTAAAACCGATCCTAACTCACGGCGTCGAGATGATGAGCATGGGCGTGCTAATGGAAGAAGGCATGAGCCTCATCTGGCGCGGCTCGATGATAATGAAAGCTATCGAGCAGCTGCTAAAAGACGTATTTTGGAGCGAACTGGACGTGCTATTTCTCGATATGCCTCCTGGAACGGGCGACGCGCAGCTAACTCTAGCCCAAAGCGTGCCGGTAACTGCTGGCGTATGCGTCACGACTCCGCAAGTAGTAGCCCTAGATGATAGCAAAAGAGCGCTTGATATGTTTGAGAAGCTTCACATACCGATAGCAGGTATCGTGGAAAACATGAGCGGATTTATCTGCCCTGAAAGCGGCAAGGAGTATGATATATTTGGCAAAGGCACGACCGAGGAGGTAGCAAAAGCCTACGGCACCGAAGTGCTAGCCGAGATACCTATCGAGCCGGCTGTTCGCGTGGGCGGCGACAGCGGCAAGCCGGTGAGCTTTTACGAGCCAAACTCGGTCACGGCTAAACGCTACGAAAAAGCGGCGGCTAGGCTGTGGGAGATAATCGAAAATATAAACGACGGCGGCGGCGCGGACAACTCGTCTATCCAGCCCGTGATGGACGGCAAGAGCGCTTGCTCGAAGTAAAATTTAAAATCTAAAGCCCGAATTTACTCAAATTTGGGCTTTAACTCTCGCAAATTTACAAATTTAGGAGAAGGACGATGAAAGCGATCGTAACGGTGATCGGTAAGGACAAAGTTGGCATAGTAGCGGGCGTTTCGGCTAAGCTCGCGCAGCTTGGGCTAAACATAGACGACATCAGCCAGACGGTTTTGGATGAGTTTTTTACGATGATGGCGGTGGTTTCAAGCGACGAAAAGCAGGATTTCACGGCTCTAAGAGGGGAGCTAAACGAGCTAGGCGAAAAGCTAAAAGTTAAAATAAACATCCAAAGCTCGGCGATATTTGACGCCATGCACAACATCTAAGGCGCACAGATGGACATCAAAAACGTAACCGAAACGATCGCGATGATCGAGGAGCAAAATTTCGACATCCGCACGATCACGATGGGCATCAGCCTGCTTGACTGCATCGATCCCGATATGGGCAAAGCCGCGGAGAAAATTTATGCAAAAATCACCGAAAAGGCGTGCGATCTAGTAAAGGTCGGCAATGAAATTTCAGCAGAGCTTGGCATCCCGATCGTAAATAAACGCGTCTGCGTAACGCCTATCGCCATCATCGGCGCTGCGACGAACGCTACTGACTACGTCCCGCTTGCTAGAGCGATGGACGAGGCGGCGCAAAAGGTCGGTATCGACTTTATCGGCGGCTTTTCGGCGCTAGTGCAAAAGGGCTACGCAAAGGGCGATAAAATTTTAATCGACTCCATCCCCGCCGCGCTCGCTGCGACGCAGAAAGTCTGCTCGTCGGTAAATATCGGCTCGACCAAGACGGGCATAAATATGAGCGCGGTCGCCGATATGGGGCGCGTGATCAAAGAGACGGCGCGACTCTCGGATCTCGGTGCCGCAAAGCTAGTCGTATTTGCCAACGCCGTCGAGGATAATCCCTTTATGGCGGGCGCATTTCACGGCGTGGGCGAGGCCGAGGTCGTCATAAACGTTGGCGTCAGCGGCCCCGGCGTCGTTAAGCGCGCGCTTGAGAAGGTGCGCGGAGCGAGCTTTGACGTGGTCGCCGAGACCGTGAAAAAGACTGCATTTAAGATCACGCGCATCGGACAGCTCGTGGGTCAAATGGCCTCCGAGCGGCTAGGCGTGAAATTTGGCATCGTTGATCTCTCGCTAGCTCCGACTCCGGCGGTGGGCGATTCGGTCGCGCGCGTGCTTGAGGAGATGGGGCTAGAGCGCGTCGGCACGCACGGCACGACGGCTGCGCTTGCGCTGCTAAACGACGCGGTCAAAAAGGGCGGCGTGATGGCCTGCAACCAAGTAGGCGGGCTTAGCGGCGCGTTTATCCCCGTTTCCGAAGATGAGGGCATGATCGCCGCGGTGCGCGCGGGCTCGTTAAGCTTAGAAAAGCTCGAAGCGATGACCGCGATCTGCTCGGTGGGGCTCGATATGATCGCGATCCCGCAGGATACGCCCGAGCAGACGATCGCCGCGATCATAGCCGACGAGGCCGCGATCGGCGTGATAAATCAAAAAACGACCGCCGTGCGCATAATCCCAAAGGGCAAAGAGGGCGACACGCTGGAATTTGG
>CAUQMN010000117.1:0-5001 GCA_963518765.1 uncultured Campylobacter sp. | reverse complement strand
TTGCGCGTCCTTTCTCGCTAGATTTTGAGAACGACTGCGGCGATGAGCTTTTGGGGAGTTACGTCAAATTTGGATATCGCAGTTGGTTTTACCCGGTCTTAAATAATGCGATGAGCTTTTTAGAGAGCTTGCCTGTTTTGCGCCAAAAGGCTTTAGCTTTAACCATCCATGCGCGGTTTTATACGGCGGTTTTTGCGGATAGGCAAAGTGGCTTGGCGCCGCAGATTTGTTAGCGCTTTGGATTTGACGCATTAAACAAACGCTCTTAAATTTACTCGCGCGCTGCGGGCATATGCTGCTATTTTTGGACTAATTTGCGCAAAAATCTAACGGCGCCAAAAATAGGATTTTTAAGGACGCAGACGATTTTGCGTTAATGCGTTTTCTAAATTTTGGTGCTAGCGGCGTAAGCGGACGTAAATTTAATCGCGCCGCATTTTTATCCAAACGCCTACGACGACAAAAACGCGCAAAACTCGTCGGCAGCGTGCCGTAAATAAAAATAGTATCTTAAATTTATTCCGATTTTTGCCGTTTTGCTTGCTAAAATTTAGCGAAACGGGCTTTGCTTTTCTATACTTTCAAATCAAAAATCGCCGCCTAAATCTTTATCGACGGCGCAAAATTTTTCTCTTTTATTTTTGAGTTTGCTGTACGATTAGCGCCTTTGTCCGCGTTTTGGGCTAAAAGCCGCTACTTTTAGGTTTGGCGCAAATTTGCCCAAATCTTGCATTTGTTATCAAAACGATGCTTGTAAAACAGTGCAAATAAAGATATAATGACTAACCAACCTCAATCAAAAGGAAAAAAATGAAAAAAATCGTTTTAGCTATGGTCGTTGCCATGCTATGCTCTTTAAATTTGAGTGCCGGGGAACTGGAGGATAATATCAAAAAATGCGGCGGCGGCGATGCGCAGGCTTGTTTGAAAGCTGCTGAAAAATACTATGTTGCGGGCAAAACCGATCCTAAAGAAATTGAACTTTTTCAAAAAGCTTGCAATCTAAATAATGCCGAAGCTTGCACTTTATTGGCATATAAATACAAAAAAAGCGGAGATATGGCGAATGCTAAAATATTTTATACAAAAGCTTGCGATCTAGGCGATCAAGTAGCTTGCACGATGAAGTAAAAAATTAAAAAATAAAGCCTGATTTTGCAATCAGGCTTTTTATTATCTAAGCGGTTAAAATATACGCCGAATTTAGGAGTCTAAATTTGCGTCAAGAGTTTAAATTTAGGGCCGCATTTGACGCTAAATTTGGCTTACGGGTATTCGTTTGGTTAAATTTAAAACCTGAGCTTTAATCAGGCGAATTTACCAAGCAAATCCGCGCTAAGAATGCCTAAAACTGCGGCTTACCGCCGTTTGCTTTGGCGCCATTTACGAAGTCTATCGCGTATTTTTGGCACGCAGTTTTGTCCTTTTTCTCTAGACACAGCGTTTCTAGCTGCTCGCTACTCATGCCCTTGTAGTCGGCCACGGTTTTATTCGTTCCGCCCATATAAAACCATGTGATTAAACCTAGAATTAACAAAATAAAAACTAGCCGCGCCATTTTTGCTCCTTTGCAAATTTATTTTTAATGATACAACGGCGACGGTTAAATTTAGCTTGATTTTGCGTAAAATCCAAGCCAAGCGACGGTTTTTTAAAATAATATCTGCATAAAATCGCATTTAGCCTTGCATCGCGGTTAGGCCGATATCCGTCGTTCTTACGTTTGGCGGCGCAGTTTGCAGCGCCTAAAATTACGATACGCTTTGCGCTAGCGTTGCTCCGGGCTTGCCGTTTAGGCGTTTTTAGTCGCCGACGCGACAAGGGTCGCTTTGGGTTAAATTTCAAAGCCGAGCTAAAATTTAGAGAGAAATTATTTATATTTAGTTTTTAAAAGTTTGATTTGCCGTTTATATACATTACGCTAAAATGCACCGAAATTTTTATAAAAGGATAAAGATGAAAAAGATCTTTTTGGGCTTTGTGCTATTTTCTGCGATCGCGGCTGCCGCGCTAGGCGAGACGATCGAGGTTTATAAAAGTCCCGAGTGCGGTTGCTGCGGTAAATGGGGCGAGGTAATGAAGCAAAACGGCTTTGAGGTAACCGAGCATAAAACAAACGAGATAATCGAAACAAAAAATAAATACGGCGTGCCGGCGGAGCTATACAGCTGTCATACCGGCATAGTCGGCGGCTACGCTATCGAGGGGCACGTGCCGGCGCAGGAGATAAAGGCGCTTTTGGCCGCTAAGCCAGAGGACGTCGTGGGTATCTCGGTGCCCGGCATGCCGCTGGGAAGTCCGGGTATGGAGCAGGGCGGCATCGTCGAAGACTACGACGTGATCGCGTTTAAAAAGGACGGCACGACCGAAATTTTTGCCAGCTACAAAAACGGCAAGAAGGTAAAATAATTTTGTAAGATTGGCGTAAATTCGGCCTATTTTTGCGCATTTGCGCCGAGTTTTTTCCGCATAAATTTTACTTGTGGCTCAATCTTGCGGTGCCGATTTTGCTCGGCTTTGTCCTTGCGGGAGATTGCTAAAATTCGCCGTTTTTGTTTTTAAATTTTATTTTTTTACGGGCGGCGTTTGATGTGCTCTGGGTTTGAGTGCGAGCTTACTCCAGGTGAGGCGGGCGTTGACGACTAGTTTGTGCTGCTTCTATTGCTTGCAAATTTGCAATGCCGAATTTATAAAATTTAGGCGGCTTTTCCGCTACCTTTTTATGGCGTCAAATTTAGCGACTCGGACGCCCGAGACCCGCGCAAATTTAACTCTTGTTTTTTTTCGTGCGACTTGCTGCGAGCGCTGTAAAGATTGCAAAATGGCCGTTATATCGGTATAATGTGAACTACAAATTTTAACCCAAAGGAAAAACAATGAAAAAAGTCGTTTTAGTTATGGTCGTTGCCATGCTATGCTCTTTAAATTTGAGTGCCGGGGAACTGGAGGATAATATCAAAAAATGCGACGGCGGCGATGCGCAGGCTTGTTTGAAAGTATCTGACGCTTATTTTTCAATGGATGAGAATCACCCTAAAAGATCCGAATTTCATGAAAAAGCTTGTAATTTAAAAAATGCCGACGGTTGCATGTTGGTCGGGTTTAGCTATGAAAAAAAAGGCGATATGGCTAATGCTAAGAAATTTTATACTAAGGCTTGCGATTTAGGAAATGAAGTGGCTTGTACGATGAAATAAAATTTAAAAACAATGCCTGGTTTTAAAATTGGGCATTGTTTGGAAGCTTAAAATATGCTCTCGACGCTTCCCGTGGTTGAGGCGGGTCGCGCGGCTCAAATTTAACTCGGACGAAAGTGGATAAGATGATGAAGTGGCGACTGACCTGCTTTTTTGCTTGGATCTTGATTATAGGCTCTATCGTTTTTGAGCTGAAATTGACGGGTCGCGACCCGGTCGGAAGGCAGATAATAGCGCTCGTAGCTTTTACGATAACGCTCGCGTTCTATCCCAGGGTGTTATTTGAGGGCGATAAAAGGACGGCTATCGTTTTGCTGGTTTTTGCCGCGATATCGATTTGCGAGGCTCTTTTTCTAAAAATGTCGCAAATCCCCGCAAAATTAAGCTAAATTTAACTATCTATGCCGCCGTATTATCAAAGTAAATTTACAAAGGAGCGGGCGCGAGCGATATTTATACTGTTTATCTTGGGGCTTTTGGCGCGGCTTACATGGGCGGGACGACGAAAACGCCGACTACGAGGGGCTTGAGGCTTTGCGTCTTAAAAAGGGATCAAAAGGCCTGCTAAAAAAGCGACCGACTTTGTAAACGGCGCTAAAGCAAACGGCGACAAAGCGCAGTTTTAGCGGTTTTGCGGGCGGAGTTTGCGCTCAAATTCGCCGCGTCAGTTCGGACTTGTGCTGGCAAAATGGCTAGCTTGCAAGTCAAATTTAGCTTCAAAATTTAAATTTGCCGTAGTTCAAATTTGCGGTCAAATTTGACATTTCAAGCGTTAAAATCGCCGCGTCAAAGCCGTCCGATTTTAAATTCGCGGCGAGCCGATTTGCTTTTAGAGCTTAAATTCGGTGCTGCCGGCAAAGCCTTAAAACTAATCCAAATTTAACTCCTTTATCAAATTTAAGAACTTGAGCCCCAATGACGCAGGCGACTCAAATTTAAATTCTTTCAAATTTGGCTTGTATTTTTGCGTTTTGCGTTTTTGCGGCGCGGGTTTAGCCGGGGATTGGCGTACAAATTTGCTGCAAAAAGCGGATAAAATAAGCAATATTTTTATTACAAGTTTAGCACGGAGGTCAAATTTGTGCTAAAATTTAAACGGCGAGCAGGGCGTGTGCACGACTAAAAGCGCCAAAACGCGGCAAAATAGCCTCCGCGACTCTCGCTCGCGCCGGCGGCGGCAAAAATGCGCTTTCAGTTTAAAATTCCCGATTTTTTGCTATAATCGCCGCATTTCATTTTAATTTTTTAAGGATTTTAATTGCACCCCAGTAGCGCCGACTCGCTTTTTATGATCGCTCTCGCGTTTTTCTTCGTATTTCTAAACGCTTTTTTCGTCTTATCAGAATTTTCCATCGTCAAAGTCCGTAAGAGCCGCCTAGAGGAGCTTGCTAAGGACAAAGTGCCAAACGCAAAAACCGCGCTTGATATGTCAAACAACCTCGACACCTACCTCTCCGCCACACAGCTAGGCATCACGCTAAGCTCGCTAGCTCTTGGTTGGATCGGCGAGCCTGCGGTAGCTAGGCTGATAGAAGAACCGCTAAAAACATACTTTAATCTAAACGATATATTAGTCCATACCGTCGCGTTTGCGATCGCGTTTACGCTGATCACGCTCATGCACGTGGTGCTAGGCGAGCTGGTACCAAAGTCTGTCGCCATCGCAAAATCAGAAAAAGCAGTCCTAGCCATCGCGCGTCCGCTACATGTATTTTGGGTAGTTTTCTCGCCGCTTATCAAGACTTTTGATTTTCTAGCCGGCGTTTCGCTTAAAATTTTGGGCATCAAACCAGCCAAAGAGAGC
>CAUQMN010000116.1:0-5079 GCA_963518765.1 uncultured Campylobacter sp. | reverse complement strand
CGCTGGATCTAGCGAAGGCAGCATGGACGCGGCAAATATCCTAAAACCCGCGCTTGCTAGAGGCGAGCTGCATGCCGTGGGCGCTACGACGCTAAAAGAGTACCGCAAGTATTTTGAAAAAGACGCTGCGTTGCAACGCCGCTTTCAGCCTATCGACGTAAAAGAGCCTAGCGTAAACGAAGCGCTTCAAATTTTACGCGGCATACAAGAGCGCCTCGAGGTGCACCACGGCGTGACGATCACCGATAGCGCGCTGGTTGCGGCGGCAAAGCTAAGCGACCGCTATATCTCAAACCGCTTCTTGCCGGATAAAGCGATCGATCTCATCGACGAGGCCGCAGCCGAGCTAAAAATGCAGATAGAAAGCGAACCGTACGAACTAGCCCGCATCAAACGCGAGATCGTAACGCTGCAAGTCGAAAAAGAGGCGCTAAAAATGGAAGATGAGGCTAAAAATGCGGCGCGCCTAAGCGAAATAGAAAAAGAAATCGCCGATCTAAACGAGCAAAAGCACGCCCTTGACGGTAAATTTGAAAACGAAAAGGCGGTTTTTGGCGGTATCTCAAAAGCTAAAAAAGAGATAGATAGCCTAAAAAGCGAGGCCGAGATAGCGCGCAGAAACGGCGACTTGCAGCGCGCAGCCGAGATAGAATACGGCAAAATTTTAGAAGCGGCCAACCGTCAAAAAGAGCTAGAAAAAAAATGGGACGAGATGAAAAAATCAGGCGTGCTGCTTAAAAATCAGGTCGATGAGGAGCTGGTGGCTGAGATTTTAAGCAAATGGACGGGAATTTCGGTAAGCAAAATGCTAACTAGCGAAAAGCAAAAATATCTAATGATAGAGGAGCATTTGCGCGAAAGCGTCGTCGGTCAGGATGCCGCGCTACACGCTCTAGCAAGAGCTATCAAGCGAAACAAGGCCGGCCTAAACGAGGGCGCGCGTCCGATCGGATCGTTTTTGTTTCTGGGACCTACCGGCGTGGGTAAAACGCAGTCTGCTAAGGCTTTGGCTAAATTTTTATTTGACGACGAGCGCGCACTCATACGCTTTGATATGAGCGAATACATGGAAAAACACAGCGTCTCTCGCCTACTCGGAGCTCCTCCCGGATACGTGGGCTTTGAGGAGGGCGGACAGCTAACAGAAGCCGTGCGCAGAAGTCCGTATAGCGTCATACTTTTTGACGAGATCGAAAAAGCTCACAAGGACGTGTTTAACGTGCTTTTAGGCATCCTAGACGACGGAAGGGCGACTGATAATAAGGGCGTGACGGTCGATTTTAAAAACACGATCATCATCCTCACGTCTAATATCGCGTCAAATTTCATCATGGATCTAAAAGGCGAGGAACGCGAGCAAGCAGTCAAAAACGAGCTTAAAAATTACTTTAAGCCAGAGTTTTTAAACCGACTAGACGACACGATAATCTTTAATCCGCTCGATGAAGACGGGCTAATAAAAATCGTAGATATAATGTTTAAAGAGCTTGAAAAAACGCTGCAAAATCGCGGTATCAAGGCGAGCCTAAGCGAAGAGGCGAAGAAATTTATCGCGGGCGCGGGCTTTGACATCGTTTACGGCGCTAGACCTTTGCGCCGAGCTCTTTACGAGCTAGTAGAAGATCCGCTAGCCGATATGATCCTGCGCGACGAGCTTGAAAGCGGGGATGAAATCGTAATCGGCGCGAACGGAGAAAATATAACTATAAGTAAAATTTAGTTTAATTTTTTAGGTGGCGTTAAATTTTTGATTTTATTTTAACAAAACCGACTAGCAATTCAAGGCGGCAAATTTAGTCGCCTTGATTTTTTTAAGTCGGTAAAGCGACTTGTTTCGCAAAACGGCTTTAAATTTCATACTTTGGCTTCTAGCGATACCGCTAAAATTCAGACTTATAGCTTAAAATTTCCTTGACAATTCATATTAAAATTTATATAATGGCAACAGATAATACAAAAAAGTATTGTGTATTACTTTTTTATCAAAAAAGGTAATATATTGAAATTTTACGATTTCAAAAAAGGATTTAAAATGATAAAAAAACTTCTCGTTTCCGCAGCTTTTTTAGCGGCTTGTTTTGCGCAAAATCCAAACGATAATACCCTAAATTTTGCCGTTTCTAAAAACGTCGGCGAGCTAAATCCGCATCTATACTCGCCAAATGAAATGTTCGCGCAAGATATGGTTTACGAGGGACTGGTTAAATTTGAAAACGGAGGCAAAATTTCGCCCTGGCTGGCCAAGTCTTGGAGCGTAAGCGACGACGGTAAAATTTATACGTTTGAGCTGCGCCGAGACGTCGTTTTTTCAAACGGCGAAAAATTTAACGCAGCCGCGGTAAAAGCAAATTTCGACGCCGTTTTAGCCAACCGCAAGCGCCATGAGTGGTTAGAGCTTGCTAGACTGATAGACGGTTGCGAGATAGCGGGAGAATTTGAAGTAAAACTAAGCTTAAAAAACGCCTACGAACCGACTCTGCGCGAGCTTAGCCTCATACGTCCGTTTAGATTTATCGCTCCTAGCGCGATGAAGGACGGCGGCACGAAAGACGGCGTAAAAGAGCCCGTAGGCACCGGCGCATGGAGATTAGTCGCCACCGAGCGGGGCGTTAGCGATACTTTTGTGAGGAACGATAAATTCTACGGCGAGCTGCCTAAAATTTCTAAAATAGTCGCGCGCGTGATACCGGAGCCAAATACCAAAATCATCGCGCTAAAAACGGGAGAGGTCGATCTCGTGTACGGCGGCGAACAGATCCCGATAGATAGTTTTAACGAGCTTAAAAAAGAGTTTGGCTGGGCGGTTTCTCAGCCGGTTTTTACTCTAGTTATCGCATTAAATTCGGCCAAATTTCCTACGAACGACGAAGCGGTTAGAAAGGCGTTAAATTTAAGCGCGAACAAAGAGCCTATAGCTCAAAAAATATTTTTTAACGCGGCTAAAAAGGCTGATTTTTTATTTGACGCCTCGGTTCAAAACGCCGACATAAACGCTAGCGCGTATAATTTCGACGTTAAAAAGGCAAATCAAATCCTAGATGCCGCAGGCTACGCGACGGGCAAGGACGGCGTGCGATATAAAGACGGAAAAGCTCTTGAGATAGAGCTCGTATATATCGGCTCAAACGCCGTGCAAAAGGCCATAGGAGAGGTTTTGAGAGCTAATTTTTCTAAAATCGGCGTTAGGTTAAATTTAAAAGCCGACGAGGCGACTATCTTTTACAAAAAGCAAAAAACCGGTGATTTTGGCGCCGTATTTAACTCCACTTGGGGCGCGCCTTACGATCCTCAGGCTTTTTTAGCTTCGATGAGACTGCCCGCGCACGCTGATTATCAAGCCCAACTAGGACTAACAGATAAAGCGCAAATCGACGAGAAAATCGAACGTATCGCGCTTAGCCTGGACGCAAAAGAAAGACGCGATCTAACCCGCGACGTTTTAACGCGCCTGCACGAGAGCGCGGTGTATATTCCTATTGTTTACGAGACGACTAAGGCGCTTTGGAACAAGCGCGTAAAAAGCGTGGAATTTGATGCCTTAAAAGATCGCATACCGTTTGAAAAGATGAGCCTGGACGCTGCAAAATAATGCGTAAATCGCTTCTTTACGGCAATCATTTTTCGCTCGTTTTTGTTTTTTTTGAGTCGTTTTTTGGGCTATTTTTGCGCGATACGGAGTTAAATTTACCTCTTGCGCCGCACTTATTTGCATATTATTTAGAGCTTAAATATGCTTAAATTTATCGTTAAACGCCTGCTTTTGCTTATTCCCGTCATGTTTGCGGTTAGCGTTTTGATATTTGCGCTACTGCGGCTAAACGGCACGGACGCGGCTATGAGCTATCTAAACGCCTCGGGTATCGCGCCCACGGACGAGGCTTTGGCTCACGCTAGAGCGCAGCTTAACTTAGATAAGCCGATTTTTGAGCAGTATGCGGTTTGGCTAAAAGACGCCTCTAGCCTAAATTTCGGCAAGTCATACATCACCGGCAGAGCCGTGAGCGAGGATATGGCGCACTATTTTCCGGCCACGCTAAAGCTAGCCGCGCTAGGGCTATTTTTCACGCTTGTTTTTTCCGTTCCGATGGGTATACTTTCAGCGATTTATAAGGATAAATTTATCGACTACGCCGTGAGATTTGTTTCGTTTTTGGGCGTTTGTACGCCGAATTTTTGGCTAGGATTTTTGTTGATTTTGCTATTTTCCGTGCATCTTAAAATTTTACCGCCTTTTGGCGCCGGCGGACTTTCTCATCTTTTGATGCCGGCGTTTGCGATATCTTTTATGTCTATCGCGGTAAATTCTCGCCTCATCCGCGCAAATTTACTCGAAATCAAAAACAAACGTCACGTAAGCTACGCCAAGATGCGCGGACTATCCGCCTCTCGCGTACTTTTTAGCCACGTTTTTAAAAACGCCTCGCTGCCGGTTATTACGGCGCTTGGTATGCATATAGGCGAGCTAGTAGGCGGCGCGATGGTGATAGAAAGCGTATTTGCGTATCCGGGTATCGGCAGATATGCGGTCGAGGCCATCATAAACAACGACTACCCCGTGATTCAGTGCTTTATTTTACTGATGGCGTTTGCGTTTGCTATTAGCAACCTCGTTATAGACGTGCTTTACGCCTTTATAGATCCTCGCATAAGGACTAACGCGTGAAAAAAATTTGGCTTATTTTTGCCTGTTTTACCGCGTTTGCGATGATTTTTATCATGCTTTTTGCGCCTTTGCTAGCGCCCTTTGATCCAAACGAGATCGATTTAGCGGCTAAATTTGAGCCTACTAGCCTTTCTCATTTTTTAGGCACGGATCATCTTGGCAGAGACGTATTTTCTAGGCTTTTATCGGCTACTAGTATATCGCTGGGTTCGGCGTTTGCGACTATTTTTTTGATACTTTTTTTGGGGATTTTAGTCGGCGGGACGGCGGGATTCGTCGGCGGGCGAACGGATCAAATTTTAATGCGGATTTGCGACGTGTTTTTTAGCGTGCCTACCGTTATTTTAGCGCTATTTTTGGTTGGAGTTTTAGGAACTGGAATGATAAACGTCGTTATCGCTATCTCCGCATCGCAC
>CAUQMN010000115.1:0-5092 GCA_963518765.1 uncultured Campylobacter sp. | reverse complement strand
CTAGCATATCATCGACCGCACAGGCGAAGTTATATGTCGGCGTAAAATCAGCTCGCATAATCACGAAGCTATCGACGTTTTCGGGCTCGAAGCTGATTTCGCCCTTTATAGCGTCTTTAAATTTCATCGTACCTAGCGGCTTTTTCATGCGCACTACGAAAGGTTTTTGATTATTTAGCACTTCGTTGTCGCTTAGGTGCTCGCACGTCCCGTCGTAGCGGTAGGCTTCGCCTCTAGCCTTGGCGGCTTCTTTTTTAGCCTCCAGCTCGCTTTCGGTGCAAAAGCACGAAAACGCCTTTTTATCTATCAAAAGCTTTGCCGCAAATTCGCGGTGAAATTTCAAATTTTTACTTTGATAATAAAGCGTGTCCCATTTTATACCGAAAAGCTCTAAAATTTCTAAAATTTCCTTGTCTTTTCCGGGGATATTGCGCTCCTTGTCGGTATCCTCGATGCGGATGATAAAGCCGCTTTTATCCTGGAGCGAACAGACGTAGTTTAGGATCGCAACCCTTAAATTTCCCAGATGCATATCGCCTGTAGGCGACGGCGCAAAACGATACATTTTTATTTCCTTATTGATTTTTAGGGGCGATTATAGCATTTTAAGCATTTAACTTGGCTTTTTTATCTTTTGTGAAGCTAAAATAAATATAATTGATATCTAATTTTAAAATGCAAAGGAAAAACATGAGTTTTGTTAAGGAATTTAAAGAATTTGCGATGCGCGGTAACGTCATCGACATGGCCGTGGGCGTCGTGATCGGAGGGGCTTTCGGCAAGATCGTTAGCTCGCTAGTGGGCGACGTGATCATGCCAATCGTAGGCGTACTAACCGGCGGGGTAAATTTTTCTGACCTAAAAATCACCCTAAAAGACGCGGTCGGCGATACGGCTGCCGTAACCGTAAACTACGGCTCGTTCATACAAACGATGGTCGATTTTACGATTATCGCGTTTTGTATTTTCTGCGTAGTTAAGGCTATAAATTCGCTCAAAAAACCAAAAGAAGAGCCAAAAACAGAAGAGCCTGCGCCGATACCTGAGGACGTCGCACTTCTAATCGAGATCAGAGATCTTTTAAAAAATAAATAAGTATAGCAAATGCTAGAGCAAATCCCGTTTTTTCAGGGGCTAAACGAGGCCGAGTTAAAAAGGCTAGAAGATATCAGCATCCTAAAAAAGTATAAAAAGGGCGAGTTTTTATTTATGGAGGGCGAGGAGTCAAAGTGGCTCCACCTCCTCATAAAAGGCTCTCTCAAGCTCTATAAAATCGGCCCAAAAGGCAAAGAGATTTTTATGCATCAGTTTAACGGGATTAGCTTCGTAGCCGAGCTTGCCAACTTTGAAAATATCAAATTTCCGGCGACGGCGATATTTTTAACGGGCGGCGAGGTGCTAAAAATTGACTACGATAAATTTTACGCCGAGTTTTTATCAAACCCGCGCGTATCGCTACAAATCATAAAATCGCTCTCGCAAAAGTTAAAAATCGCAAGCGAGCTGATACATCAAGAGCTCGTGCTAAACTCCGAGGCCAAGGTCGCGAGATTTCTCGTCAACCACGCCGACCTTTTTAACGAGCTAAAACACATAAAAATTGCTTCCATCCTAAACATCACTCCAGAGACGTTTTCAAGGATTTTAGCGAAATTTAAAACCCAAAATTTGATCGAACTAGACGCAAATAATAAAATCGTAAATATCGCCACAAGCGAGCTTTCGGAGATGTTTGAGGGATAAATTCGGCTTGCCGATTTCATAAATTTAACTCAAATTTTACTTCTCGACTAATCCGCTAGAATTTTAGAAATTTGATCAAATTTGACGTCATTTAACCCCGAATTTAAACGCGGAATTTTAATTTTTATTCTTTTGCGCAGCTTCGGTATCTGCTAGCGAGGTAATTTCGTATTTTTGATCGATGTAACCCATTTCTAGTAACTTATTAAAGATTTTAGCCGTTAGAGGTCCCGCAGCTAGACCGCCGTGTCCGCCGTGCTCGATGATAACGGTAACGGCATATCTAGGCTCCTCGTAAGGTCCATAGGTTGTGACCCACGCGTGCGAGCGGCGCAGATACTCCATGTCCTCTTCTTTCATACGCTTTTTTTCGGCCTGTGAGATGCCCACGACCTGCGCGGTACCAGTTTTTGCCGCTAGCGTGAGTTTTGCCTCTTTAAAATACTTATGCGCGGTACCTTTTTTATGATTTACGACTTCATACATCGCCTTTTGGATGTACGGTAGCTGCTTTTTCTCAAACGGCGTGAGGATATCATCGGTAGGCTCAAATTTGACTTCCTCGCCGTTTACGCTACGTAAAAAATGCGGGACGATGTTTTTCCCGGTCGCTAGTATGCCCGTATAGCGCACCACCTGCATCGGCGTCACGAGGAAGTTGCCCTGCCCGATCGAGGTGATCAGCGTCTCGCCCTGATACCACGGCTGGGCGTACTTTTGCATTTTCCACTCGCGTCCAGGCACGATACCGACAAATTCATTTGGCAGATCCACGCCGCTCTTTTGCCCAAACCCCAGCCGCTCTAAAACCGGGGTTATAGCGTCGATGCCGACCTTTAAGCTGCCTTTATAAAAATAATCGTCGCAGCTCTCGCGGATGGCCGAGTTCATATCCATAAAACCGTGTCCATAGACGTTCCAGCAACGGAAATTTCGCCCTCCAAGCTCAAACGAGCCTGAGCAAAAATACCCATCGGAGCGGTTCATCTTACCGGTATCTAAAAACGCCATCGCCACGCCCATTTTGATAACCGAGCCCGGCGGATAAAGACCATTTTCGAGCTTGTTTGTGAATGGTTGATCGATACTTTTAACAAGCTCGTCCCATTTAGCCTGCGATAACCCCGTAACAAACGGGTTTAGATCATACTCGGGGAAGCTGCCCGCAGCCAGTATCGAGCCGTCTCTCACGTCCATCACGATGATGACGCCCGCGTTATCGCCGAAAATTTCCTCGATGTATTTTTGCATCTCAAGGTCAATCGTAAGCGAGATGTCCGAGCTTTGCGGGTAGCTCACGGATATCTCCTCTACCTCCTGATTTAGCGCGTTTACTTTTACCTTTCGCACGCCCTCTTGCCCCTGCAAGACGGAGTTATAAAAGCGCTCCGTGCCGCTTCTGCCCGTGTGATTGGTTAGCTTTGCGACGGGATCGGACTCGACGTCTTGCTGGTTTGCGCGACCGACGTAACCGATGATGTGCGAAGCTAGGTTATTGTAGGGATAGTGGCGCTTTGATGCCGGCTTAACCTCTAAATTTTCTCGCAGCGAGAGCTCGGCTATACGCGGTATCATCTTGTCATAATCCATAAAATCGATAATCTGAATGAAATCTTGGTTATAAGGCGAGTCGGCCTTGACGTATTCGCGCTTTAGCTTCGTGACGTTTAAGTCCTCGAATAAATTTTGCAAATTTGCAAGCTCAGCGTCTAAAATCTCCGCCCTCTTGCCGCTCAGGTGCGGCTTTAACGCGACGGAAAAACCGAGGCGATTTACCGCCATCGGACGGCCTTTGGCGTCTAAAATCAGCCCCCTGACGGGAGCTAGATACTGCGTTTTTACCGCATTTTGCTCGGCGATCTCCTCGTAAAAGTCATTTGACTTGACGCTAAGGTAATAAACGCGCACCAGCAAAAGCACCCAGACGCTAAATATGATGCCAAACACTATGCGCATCCTCATAAGCGCCCCCTAAACAAAATCACCGCCAAAATAGACTCCACGCCGACGTAAATCAGGTACTCGTAGTCAAATTTTAACATAGGCAAATTTGCTGCGTATGAGATAAAAGAGCTAGTAGCACAAGTCCAAACGTAGCCGCTAGCGACGAATCCAACCGCCAAAATCTCCCTTGATTTTAGCGTAACGATGAGCCAGTCGGACATAAAATGATAAAAAAGCATAAACGCAATCACTGCCGAAAACAGCGCAAACCCGTGCGCCTGCTCGGCAAAAGTAAGGTAAAATAGACAAAAATACCACTCCTTGCCAAACTCCTTGAGCGTCTTTTGCTTTTGCAAGGTTAGCGTGATCATATAAGTAAAAAATATCCCGATAAGAGGCGGTAGGTGCGTAAATACGGTCGTTATACTCTGATAAAACACAAGAAAAACAACCCAAGCAAGCTGCTTTAAAAATCGCTTCTCCGCGCCAAGTCTTCGCATCGCCGCACTCGCTTGCATCGCTATAGGTTTTTAGCTAAATTTACAAATTTAGCCTTGGAGTCGCGTTAAATTATAAATTTAGCGATAAAAATTTATTGTAAAAATTTAAAAAATTGCCTTTGGCTTTTTTATTTAATTTAAGCCCCAGCGCGTTTAGATATATAAGCTCGTTTGCCTTTTCTACGCCCGTTTTTTTAAGCGCCGAAACGAAATGCGCGCCCGGATAGACTTTTAAAACCGCGCTTTTTTGGCTTTGATTTAGCTTGTCTGATTTTGTGAGGAAATTTAAAATTTTTTGATCTGGGCGCAGGAAGCTTTGCAAATAGTCGTTTACGTCTCTATCGATTTGCATATCAAACTGGCGCGAGTCGATAAGGTGTACGAAAAGCTTGATGTTGGCTCTAAATTTTAGATATTCGTCGAGGTTTTTTCTCCACTGCGCATGCATGCTTTTAGCTACTTTGGCATATCCAAAGCCCGGCAGATCGACGAAAGTCAAATTTGCCCTCTCCTCGCTTGATTCGCCTTGCTCGTTTTTGATACCGCGCGCATACTCGACCTCGAAAAAATTTATGAGGCGCGTTTTGCCGGGCGTCGAACTGCTTTTGGCCAGGCCTTTTTGATTTACTAGTGCGTTTATGAGGCTGCTTTTGCCGACGTTTGAGCGCCCCAAAAACGCCACTTCGCTCGAATTTGCAGGCGGAGCCAGCGAGATGTCGGGCGCCGAAATGAGAAATTTTGCGTTTAAAACGCGGATCACTTTTTGTCCTCAACCTGGAATATAAATTTAACCGGCTCTTTTTTGCCGCTGTTTACGTTATACATACCGCTATTTTGATTGACCGTGATCTTTTCTCCGTAGACTTATTTATCTGTTTCTATCTCGTGTAAAAATACGTTGCAGT